>NZ_ADXM01000036.1:0-24789 GCF_000179255.1 Synechococcus sp. CB0205 | reverse complement strand
GCGCCAGCTACTTCCCCTTCACCGAACCCTCAGCCGAGGTGGATGTGCAGTGGCGCGGCCGCTGGCTCGAGGTGATGGGCTGCGGCATGGTCGACCCCGCCGTGCTCCAGGGCATGGGCATCGACCCCGAGCGCTACAGCGGCTTCGCCGCCGGCCTGGGGGTGGAGCGCTTCTGCATGGTGCGCCACGGCATTGATGACATCCGCCGCTTGTTTACGAGCGATCTGCGCTTCCTCGAACAGTTCTGATCCCCATAAACTCTGGGGGACCACCTGAGCTGCTCCTTGCCCTGCGTCGGACTGATCATTAACGACGGCAAGGACCTGGCCCTGTCCACCGCCGACACGATTGAGGCCCGCCTGAAGCAGGCGGGCTACGACGTGCTGCGCGCCAGCAGTGCCGCCGGAATGGTGGGTTTCGCCAATCCTGAGCAACACCTGCGCAGCAAGGGACACGTTGCCTGCGTCCCGCCCCACTTCGAAGCCGGGATGGACATGGCCATGGTGCTGGGGGGCGATGGCACGGTGCTCTCGGCCACCCGAATGACGGCACCGATCGACGTGCCGATCCTGACGATCAACACCGGCCACCTGGGCTTCCTGGCAGAGACCTACCTGCCCAAGCTCGAGGAGGCCCTCGAGCAGGTGATCGCCGGTCAATGGACGGTCGAGGAACGCACCACCTTGGTGGTGACCGTGATGCGCGGGGACCAGCGCCGCTGGGAACTGCTCTGCCTGAACGAGATGGCCCTGCACCGCGAGCCGATCACCTCGATGTGCCATTTCGAGATCGCCGTGGGACGCCATGCCCCGGTGGACATCGCCGCCGATGGCGTGATCCTCTCCACCCCGACGGGCTCCACCGCCTATGCGCTGAGCGCCGGCGGACCGGTGATCAGCCCCGACTGCCCGGTGCTGCAACTCACCCCGATTGCGCCCCACTCCCTGGCCTCACGGGCCCTGGTCTTCAGCGATCAGGAGCCGGTGACGGTCTTCCCCGCCACCCCGGAGCGGCTGATGATGGTGGTGGACGGCAGCGCCGGTTGCTACGTCTGGCCGGAGGATCGGGTGCTGATCCGCCGCAGTGAGCACCCAGTCCGCTTTGTGCGCCTGGCGGACCATGAGTTTTTCCAGGTGCTGCGCAACAAGCTCGGCTGGGGCCTGCCGCACGTGGCAAAGCCCGGCGCTTGATGGGCGACATCTGCGTCCTGCTGCTGGGGGAAACGTCCGAGGTCCTCGCCGATCGCCTGAGCGCCTCGGGGTACAGCCCACTGATCGGCGAAAGCGGCCTGCAACAAGCCAGCCAGGGCGGGTGTGAGCTGGTGGTGCTCTCGGCCGAGTGGGGAGCGCGGATTCAGGAGTTGCGCGCCCACCTCGGGGCGCTCCCGATGCTGCTGGACATCGTCGAGGACAGTGTTCCCGCCCGCTCCCAGGTGCTGATCGAGGGGGGCGATGACTTCTGGCTGTCCTCCGCGGGCGCCAGTGACCTGCTGACCCGGCTGCGGGTGCATCTGAAATTGCAGGACAAGCAACGGCCGCCGCGGGATCTGCTGCAACTGGGGGACCTCTCGATCGTCCCCAGCCGCCATGAGGTGCGCCGCAATGGCCAAACCATCGCCCTAACCGCGCGGGAGTACGCCCTGCTGGAGCTGCTGATGCGGCATGCCCGCGAGGTGGTCAGCCGCGAACGGATCCTGGCGACGGTCTGGCGGGATCAGCAGGGCGCCGCCAGCAACGTGATCGAGGTCTACGTGCGCTACCTGCGGCAAAAACTCGAGACCGGCGGCGGCAAGCGCCTGATCCACACCGTGCGCGGCCGGGGCTACTGCCTCAGCGACGGCCCTCCCCAACTGGGCTAGGGCGATGCCAACTCCCGCTCTGCCGCCCCAGCAACTACCGATCGAGGCCCAGTGGTGCCTTGAGGAGAAGCAGCCCTGCATTGCCCTCGAGGTGGCCCGCAGCCAAGAGCAGCAGCGGCGAGGGCTTCAGGGCCGCCCGCCCTTGGCTCCGCTGCGGGGCATGTGGTTCCCCTTCCCCAAGCCGCAACCCCTGCGCTTTTGGATGCACAAGACCCCG
This sequence comes from Synechococcus sp. CB0205, assembly GCF_000179255.1. Taxonomy (NCBI): domain Bacteria; kingdom Bacillati; phylum Cyanobacteriota; class Cyanophyceae; order Synechococcales; family Synechococcaceae; genus Synechococcus; species Synechococcus sp. CB0205. The sequence continues at coordinate 22,714 of NZ_ADXM01000036.1, read as the reverse complement.
GCCTCCCTCGACATGGTCTTTCTCAACGGCAACCGGGTGATCGCCATTGAGCCCGAGACGACTCCCTGCCCGCACCTGCCCTGCCGCAGCTATGGCCCCGTGGAGCCAGGGGATGGGGTCGTGGAACTCGGGGCAGGAGAAGCCAAACGCCTGGGCCTGCGGGTCGGGATGCCGGTGGTGATCAGCCCGATCTCCTCTGTCCCCGCAGGATCAACACCGGATTAAGGGGCGCCAGCCGCGTGCCATCGGCCAGGGCCGCACCGCGCCAGGCCTGGTGCTGACTGATGCTCACCGTGAGGCCAGCACCCTCGAGAACGGGGCGCAGCTCCGCCAGGGCTTCAACGGTGGCTAGGGGGATCACGACGATGCCAGCGGGCTTCAGCCGATCCAGAACGGCCCGCAGCAGCGCCGCCCGATCACGGCCGCCGCCGCCGATCAAGACGCGGTCGGGGTCCGGTAACTCGGAGAGGGCCTCGGGCGCCCGGCCTTCGATCACACCCGCGGGAACCACCCCCAGTCGCTGGGCATTGGCGCGGATCAACTCCGCCGAGCCGCCGCGCTGCTCCAGCGCCCACAGCTGCAGGCCAGCCCGCAGCCGCAAGGCCTCCAGACCAATGGAGCCCACTCCAGCGCCGAGATCCCAAAGAACGCCAGCGGCCGGCAGCTCCAACTCGGCCAAGAGCTGAACGCGCACCTCCCGCTTGGTCATCAGACCCGGCCGATCGGGGTGCTGCAGGTAGGCGCCATCGGCAATGCCCAGCAGGGGCAGGGATTCCGGCGGCGTAGGGGCCGGGACCTCCGCCAGCAACACCACCAGATGCAGCGGGTCGAGATCAGCGGGCAGCGCAGCCGAGGGGGCCAGCCGCTGGACCCGCTCCCCCGGATGCCCAAGCCGCTCACAGAGCCAGAGGCCATAGGCCTGCTCCAGACCCGAGGCGCGCAGCAGCTCACGCACTTCTGTGACCCCACCGCGGCTGGGGTCGGTCAGCACCGCCAGGGCCTCTGGCCGCTGCTGCAGGCGCGCAGCCAAGGCGCCGGGATCACGGCCGTGAAGGCTGATCCAAGCGGCGTTCTGCCAGGGGCGCGCCAGGCGCGAGAAGGCCAACTGCAGGGAGCAGGGAGCCGGATGAAACCGCAAGCGCTCGGAGCCAAGGCCCTGAATCAGCAGCCGGCCGATGCCAAACCAGAGGGGGTCTCCACTGGCCAGCACTACGGCCTGCCCCTGCCCCTGAAGCTGATCGAGTAGGGCGCTGGGCTGGTCACTGGCAATCAGCCGCGCACCACTCCAGCCGTCCCAGGCCGTCAGGGCGTCGTGCAGACGCAGGGGCGCAGCCACCAAGGGGGCCTGGCGCAACAACTGCTGCTTGTCGAGGGGCAGCGATGCCGGAGCGCCAGCGTCGGTGCCAATTACCTCAATCATGGGTGCATTCTGCTGCTGAGCGATGAACCCCTCCAATCGCCGTCAACGCCTGCATGAGTTAGTCGTCGCCCTGATCGCACAACAGGGCGACCTGGACCTGCTGGATGACGACAACAGCGGCAGCCTGGCCGTGGCCCAAGGCAACCCCGCTGGCTGGCTGGAGCGCAACCGCCGGGTGGTGCAGCGCTACCAGGCCTTGGTGCGCTCCGCCGCCACCCTGGATGCCCTGGTGGAACAGGAGGCCAACGAACGGGCCAACCCCTCTCAACTCTGACAAGCTGGCGGCACTATTAGCTGCCCCATGGCGCGCCTCGGCCTCTCCGCCCTGAAGTCCCTGCTGCGCCGCACCGGCCTCAGTCGCGCCTCACGCCCCTCCACCTGGCAGCCCCCGGCCGCAAGCTGGAGCCGAGCCTTCGGTCAGGGCTGGGCGTCGCCCTACACCGTTCGCTACGCGAGCAACCTGGACGACGGCCCGAACCATGGGATGCCCCTCGGCGGCTTTGGCGCCGGCTGCATCGGCCGCGCCCCTGATGGCTCCTTCAACCTCTGGCACCTCGATGGCGGCGAGCACTGGTTCGGCGTGCTGCCCGACTGCCAGTTCTCGCTCTTTGAAAGCAACGGGACAGAGCAACGGGCCCACGCCCTGGCGGTGAAGCCCAACCGGGATGACTCACGCCCCGAAGCCGCAGACCCCCTCTCCAGCTGGAGCTGGTATCCCGCCAGCAGTGAGCAACGCCAAACCGGCACCTACGCCGCGCGCTATCCGCTGAGCTGGAGCCACTACCAAGGGGTCTTCGAGGCCGAGGTCAGCTGCGAGGCCTTCAGCCCGATCCTCCCCGGCAACTACCAGCAGACCAGCTACCCGTTGGCGACGTTCGTCTGGACCCTGCGCAACCCCACGCGCCAGGCCCTGGACCTCTCGCTGATGCTGAGCTGGCGCAACACCTGCGGCTGGTTCACCAACACCGATTCATCGGCAGAGGTGCACTTCCGAGATGACGGCAGCCCCGAACACAACTACGCCCCGGCCATCGGCAAGAGTGAGGGCCATCGCAACGATTGGATCGACGACGGCTCGCTCAAGGGAGTCGTCCTAGGGGGTGATGTCTCCTCTCCGGTCGCCGAAGGGGAAGGGCAGTGGTGCATCGCGACGCAGGAGCAAGCCGGCGTGAGCATCCAACGCTGCAGCCGCTGGAATCCCCAGGGCGACGGCTCGGATCTCTGGGGCAGCTTCAGCCGCGATGGCTCGATCCCCGAGAGCAATAACAACCGCCGCAGTGGAGCAGCCGAGCCCGTCAGCGCGGCCCTGGCGGTGCGCTGCCGCCTGGAGCCCGGCCAGAGCATCGAGATCCCGGTGGTGATCAGCTGGGACCTGCCGGTCACGTCCTTCGCCACCGGCACGAGTGCCCTGCGGCGCTACACCGACTTCTTCGGCGCCAGCGGCAAGAACGCCGCCGCCATCGCCGCCGAAGGTCTGCGGGACTGGCGCAGCTGGCGCCAACAGATCGAGGCCTGGCAACAACCGGTGCTGGAGCGCAGTGATCTACCCGAGCCGCTGCGGATGGCGCTCTTCAACGAGCTCTACGACCTCTGCAGCGGCGGCAGCCTCTGGAGTGCCGCCAGCCGCGAAGATCCCGTCGGCCGATTCGGGGTGCTGGAGTGCCTGGACTACGCCTGGTACGAGAGCCTGGATGTGCGGCTCTATGGCTCCCTGGCGCTGCTGCAGCTCTGGCCGGAGCTCGACAAGGCGGTGCTGCGCAGCTTTGCCCGGGCCATCCCCGCGGCCGATGCCACGCCACGGCCGATCGGCTGGTATTTCACCCAGGGCAAGGGACGCGTGGAAGCCGCCCGCAAGGTCAAAGGCGCCACACCCCATGACCTGGGGGCGCCGAACGAAAAGCCCTGGGATGCCACGAACTACACGGCCTACCAGGACTGCAACCTCTGGAAGGACCTCGCCAGCGACTACGTGCTGCAGGTCTGGCGCACCTTCAAGCTCGCCCCCAACGGCGAGGACCTGCGCTTCCTGGCGGACTGCTGGCCGGCCGCGGTGGAAGCCCTGCGTTATCTCAAGACCTTCGACATCAACAACGACGGCCTACCCGACAACGGCGGCGCCCCGGATCAGACCTTTGATGACTGGCCGCTCAAGGGCGTCAGTGCCTACTGCGGCGCCCTCTGGATTGCGGCGCTCGATGCCGCCCTGGCGATCGCCCAGCAGCTGCAACTCAGCACAGGCCTAGACACCTCGGCCGAGCAGCAGGAATTCAGCGCTTGGCTGGCGCAAGCGCGGGGGAACTTCGACAGGCTCCTCTGGAACGGGGAGTACTACGACATCGATGCCGAGAGCGGCACGCCGGTGGTGATGGCCGATCAGCTCTGCGGCGATTTCTATGCCCGCCTGCTGGGCCTGGAGCCGGTGGTGAGCGAGGCCAACAGCCGCAGCACCCTCAATGCCGTCAAGGACTCCTGTTTCGAGAAGTTCGAGGGCGGCAGCCTGGGCGTTGCCAATGGCCTACGCCGCGATGGCACCCCCCTGGATCCCAACGGCACCCACCCGCTGGAGGTCTGGACCGGAATCAACTTCGGCATCGCCAGTTACTTCCGGCTGATGGGCGAGACCGAGACCGCCCTGGCAATCACCTCAGCGGTGGTCAATCAGGTGTATTCCGGCGGCCTGCAGTTCCGCACCCCCGAGGCGATCACGGCCGTGAACACCTTCCGCGCCTGCCACTACCTTCGGGCCATGGCCATCTGGGGGGTCTGGGCCACCCACACCGACTGGCAGCGGATCCCGGGGGCGGAGCGGAGCTAAGCGGAACCACAACTCGGTTCCATACGCTGGCCAGAGAGCAATGGTGTTATGGCACTACTTCGTGTTGCCCTCTCCCTGCTGATCGGCGGGGTACTCGCCTTGGGATTGGGCCAACCCGCCAACGCCCAGGTGCACCTGCACCCCGATGAGAACGGCACAGAGATCGTTCGCAGCCTAGAGAGCCTGCGGGATCTGGACTACCAGAGCTGGCAGGCCGTGGCCTACCGCACCGGCCCCCCGGGCGGGCCCGTCACCCTGCGGATCGTCGGCTATCCCGGCCGCGTCCGCCTGGATCACCCCACCTCCTTGATCGTGCACTCCGGCCGGGGCAGCTGGGAGCTCGAGGACATCACCACAGCCAACCCCAAGCTGGCCGCCGATGGCCGGGATGCCGCTGCCGAATTTGACCTCAATCCACTGCTGGCCGAGCTGCACCAGAACCGCCCCCTACGCCTGGAGCTGCCCGGAGTGTTTGTGGAGCTGCCCGTTCCTCCCTTTGTGGTCGGTGAATGGCGCAGCCTGCCGAGCTGGCGCGACGCCGGATGAGCAGCAGCGCCTGGCGGCCCTGGATGCAGCGGGCCCTGCAGCTGGCCGCCCTCGGCGCCGGACGCACCAGCCCCAACCCTCTAGTGGGTTGCGTCGTCCTCGATCGCCAGGGGGCACTGGTGGGTGAGGGCTTCCACCGCCGAGCCGGCACACCCCACGCCGAAGTCCATGCCCTGAGCCAGGCCGGCGAGCGCGCCCAAGGCGGCACGGCCATCGTCAGCCTGGAGCCCTGCTGCCACCACGGCCGCACGCCCCCCTGCAGTGAAGCCCTGATCGCCGCTGGGGTGCGCCGCGTCGTCGTGGCCATGCGCGATCCCGATCCCCGTGTGGCAGGCGGCGGAATCGCCCAACTGCAGGCCGCCGGCATCGAGGTCATCAGCGGGGTCTGCGAAGCCGAAGCCCAGGCCCTCAACCGCAGCTTCATCCAGCGGGTGCAAACCGGGCGCCCCTGGGGAATCCTCAAGTGGGCCATGAGCCTCGACGGCCGCACCGCCCTGCCCAATGGCGCCAGCCAGTGGATCTCCGGTCCCCCGGCCCGCGCCTGGGTGCATCAGCTACGGGCCCAATGCGACGCGGTTCTCGTCGGGGGCGGCACCGTCCGCGCCGACAACCCCCTGCTGACCAGCCGCGGGCAGCGGAGCCCGGAACCGCTAAGGGTCGTTCTCAGCCGCAGCCTGGATCTCCCGCAGGACACCCAGCTCTGGGATCAAAGCCTGGCCCAGACCCTGGTCCTCCACGGCAGCAAGGCCCCAGCCGAACGACAGCAGCAGCTCGATCGACTCGGGGTGGAGCACCTGGCCCTGCCGGAGTGCCAGCCCCGGGCAGCCCTGGAGCTCCTGGCCCAGCGGGGCTGCAATCAGGTCCTCTGGGAATGCGGAGCAGAACTGGCCGCGGCAGCACTACGCGAGGGTTGCGTGCAGCAACTGGCAGGCGTGATCGCCCCGAAACTGCTGGGCGGCCTGGCCGCTCGCACCCCCCTTGGCGAGCTGGGCCTGGTCGATGTCAACCAGGCGGAGACATGGCCGCAGCAACGGCTCCGGCGCCTCGGCAACGACTGGCTATTGGAACTGCAGCACTAGTCGTTCCTTTGCTCTTCGGCGATCTCTTCCTCGACGTCCTGAACGGTGAAGCGGCTGATCAGCAGACCCATCACCAGGGCCAAGTAAATCGTCCCGGAGACCGCCACCATCATGCTCAACATCTGGCTTTGGGGCGTCACCGGACTGATGTCGCCGTACCCGGTTGTGGTCAGGGTGATGAAGGCGTAGTAGTTGAGCTCAACAAAATCCAAAGAGAAAATCCGGGCCGCCTGCCCAGCTGAACCATGCAGCAGGGAGACATCCTTGGCCACGGAGTTCAAGAAGCTCCCGGGTGCCAGCGACTCCAGTACGGCAAACAGCAGCCCCGCCGCCAGACCCACCAGCAGGTAGCCCGCCAGGGCCCCCATCAACACATCCCGGCTAATCAGTCGCTCCTGCGCGAGGTTGCGAATCAGGCGCTCACAGCTCCAGGCCACCAGCAGCGTCCAGACAAACAGCAGCGGGAAGCCCGCCTGGTTGGCATTGGCACCGGTGAAGTACCAACCCATCGAGGACGCAAAGGTCAGCAGCGCCAGCAGGCGATAGACCCGGGAGCGTTGCAGCGACCATCGGCCTGACTCCAGGGGTGCCCCCAAGCCGAAGCTCAGCACCCACGGCAAAGACAGATAACCCAAGGCCGACAACTGCCGCATGCCCAGCGGAAGCATCAAGCAAGCGATCACCGTCAGACAGTTCGCCAGCAGTAGGCGATAGCCGAGGTGGCGTTGGTTGTTGCGGGCCATGGCCCAGTCTGGCGATCAACCAAACAGGGGCAACTGGTCCGAGCTGGCTTTGGCTTTGGGTTTGACCGGCCCCTCAGCCGCCCAACCCTCCGGCGACCAGCCCTGCATCAAGGGCTCCAGGGCCCGCAGGCCCGGCCCATCCAGGGGCTCCATCCAGGCCTCCTCCAACCCCTCAGGAACGATCACCGGCATCCGGTCATGCAGCGGAGCCACCAAGGCATTGGGCGCGGTGGTCAGCACGCAGCAGGTCTCCACCTCACTGCCATCCGGTCCGATCCAGCGATCCCAGAGACCCGCCAGCCAAAAGATCTCGCCATCACTTGGGGCCAGCCGATGCCCCTTCTCGTAGAAGCCATCGGCCGGCAGCAGGCAGCGCCGATGGCGCCAGGCGCCGCGAAAGCTGGCCTTCTCTGCCACGGTTTCTGATCGAGCATTGAAGGGCCGGGGCCCGTTCAAGGGGTCCTTGCTCCACTCAGGCAGCAGCCCCCAGAGCATTAAGGCCGGACTGATCTGACCGTGCTCCTGGCGTAGGGCCAACACCGGCTCCCCCGGGCGAATCAAGGGCCGCGGCGCGTAGTGCGCCAGCAAACCGTCCGGCAAGCCTCCTCCCAGCCTGGGCAGCAGCTGGTCCAGACGGGAGGTCAGGGAGTAACGACCGCACATGGTCTGACCGGCCCCCGTTCGGTTCTCACCCCCCACTGGGGCCTTGCAGCAACCCTAGTTTGGGGCAAACGCGCACCCGTCGCATGCCTATCCGCAAGGACGACACGCCCCCGAACCGGCGCTTCGGCATCGTCAATCTGCTGCTGATTGGCTTTGGCGTGCTGCTGCTGGTGAGCAGCTTCCTGCCCAACCAGGGCATGCAGCAGGTGCCTCGGGTTCCGTACTCCCTCTTCGTCAGTCAGGTGGACGACGGCAACGTCCGCCGTGCCTACATCACCCAAGAACAGATCCGCTACGAGCTCAAGGCCCCTCCGGAGGAGGACGCCCCCTCGGTGCTCGCCACCACGCCGATCTTCGACATGGATCTGCCGAAGCGGCTGGAGGAGCACGGTGTTGAGTTCGCCGCCGCTCCGCCCCAGAAGCCCAGCTTCATCACCACGGCCCTGAGCTGGATCGTGCCGCCCCTGATCTTCATCTTGGTGCTGCAGTTCTTCGCCCGCCGCTCCATGGGCGGCGCCCAGGGTGCCCTGAGCTTCACCAAGAGCAAAGCCAAGGTCTACGTCCCGGATGAAGAATCCAGAGTCACCTTTGCCGATGTGGCGGGTGTCGATGAGGCCAAGCAAGAGCTGACCGAGATCGTCGACTTCCTGAAGTCGTCGGAGCGCTACACGGCGATCGGCGCGCGCATCCCCAAGGGCGTCCTGCTGGTGGGCCCCCCGGGAACCGGTAAGACCCTGCTGTCCAAGGCCGTCGCCGGTGAAGCGGGCGTTCCCTTCTTCATCATCAGCGGCTCGGAGTTCGTCGAACTCTTCGTTGGTGCCGGCGCCGCCCGCGTGCGGGACCTCTTTGAAGAGGCGAAGAAAAAAGCGCCCTGCATCATCTTTATCGACGAACTCGACGCCATCGGCAAAAGCCGCGCAGGCTCGATGGGCGTCGTCGGAGGCAACGACGAGCGCGAGCAGACCCTCAACCAGCTGCTCACCGAGATGGATGGCTTCGCCGCCAAGGACAAGCCCGTCATCGTCCTGGCCGCCACCAACCAACCCGAAACCCTGGACGCCGCCCTGCTGCGCCCCGGCCGCTTCGACCGGCAGGTGCTGGTGGATCGCCCGGACCTCTCGGGCCGCAAGACCATCCTCGACATCTATGCCCGCAAGGTGAAGCTCGCCCCAGGGGTTGATCTCGACAAGATCGCCCAGGCCACCAGCGGCTTTGCCGGTGCGGACCTGGCCAACCTGGTGAACGAAGGCGCCCTGCTGGCCGCCCGCGCCATGCGGACCTCCGTTGAACAAGGTGACCTCAACGAGGCGATCGAGCGCGTGGTCGCTGGCCTTGAGAAGAAGAGCCGCGTCCTCCAGCCCGACGAGAAAAAGGTCGTGGCGTATCACGAGGTCGGCCACGCCATCGTCGGCCACCTGATGCCCGGCGGCAGCAAGGTCGCCAAGATCTCGATCGTTCCCCGCGGCATGGCGGCCCTGGGCTACACCCTGCAGCTGCCCACCGAAGAGCGCTTCCTGAACTCCAAGGAAGACCTCGAGGGTCAGATCGCCACCCTCCTCGGCGGCCGCAGCGCCGAAGAGATCGTCTTTGGTGAGGTCACGACCGGTGCGGCCAACGACCTGCAGCGGGCCACCGACATCGCAGAGCAGATGGTCGGCACCTATGGGATGAGCGACATCCTTGGCCCCCTGGCCTACGACAAGCAGGGCGGCAGCCGCTTCCTCGGCGGCGCCAACAACCCTCGCCGGGTCGTCAGTGACGCCACGGCCCAGGCGATCGACAAGGAGGTGCGCACCCTGGTGGACCGCGCCCATGACCGGGCGCTCTCGATCCTTCGCCACAACCGAGAGCTGATGGAGAGCATCTCCCAGCAGATCCTCGAAAAAGAGGTGATCGAAGGCGATGACCTCAAGGATCTGCTCGCCAGCAGCGTCATGCCCGAGGACGCTCAAGCCATCGCTTGAGCTCCAAGGGGTTGACGCGGGGGCCCGTCATCTCGGATAAGGGTTCTTTGAAGACGGGCCCATGGCTGCACTGAGCGGCTATTCCTCCCTCTCCGAACTCAGCGGACGCGACTTCCTCTCGTCAGCTGACATCAGCGCGGAACAAACCAGAGCCCTGCTTGACCTGGCCGCGGACCTCAAGGCCGGCCGCACCCGCTTCGATCTGGGCGGGAAGGTGCTGGGACTGATCTTCAGCAAGGCCTCCACCCGCACCCGGGTGAGCTTCACGGTGGCCATGGCTCGCCTGGGCGGCCAGACCATCGACCTCAACCCCCAGGTCTCCCAGGTGGGGCGCGGAGAACCCGTGGCCGACACCGCCCGGGTGCTGAGCCGCTACGTCGACGCCCTCTCGATCCGCACCTTCGCCCAGGAGGAGCTGGCGGAGTATGCGCACTGGGCCTCGGTTCCGGTGATCAATGCCCTGACCGACCTGGAGCACCCCTGCCAGGCCCTGGCCGATTTCCTGACCCTGCAGGAGGCCTTCGGTTCAATCGAGGGGCTGACCCTCTCCTACGTGGGGGACGGCAACAACGTCGCCCACTCCCTGATGCTCTGTGGCGGCCTGCTGGGGGTGAACATCCGCGTGGGCTGCCCCAAGGGCTATGAGCCAAGCGCTGCGGTCCTCGAGCAGTCCCGGGCTCTGGCCGGCGGTCGCTGCAGCATCGAGGTCATTCAAGAACCGGTGGCCGCCGTGCGCGGTGCCCATGCCCTCTACACCGACGTCTGGGCCTCCATGGGCCAGGAAGAGGAGAAGGGAGAACGGGAACAGGCCTTTAACGGCTGGTGCCTCAATGAGGAGCTCGTGGCCGAGGCCGACCCCAAGGCCATCGTCCTGCACTGCCTGCCGGCCTACCGGGGCCTGGAGATCAGCGCCGGGGCGATGGAGGGCAGCGGCAGCCGGATCTTCGATCAAGCAGAGAACCGCCTGCACGCGCAGCAGGCCCTGCTGGCAGCCCTGCTCTCGTAACAGCCGGTTGCCAAAGCCAAACACCAGCGGTACAAATGTATTGACGAACAAATGCATTGCCGGTGCCCGCTGGATCGCCTGAGCCCCTGACCACTGCCCAGCAAGAGCTCTACGACTGGCTCTCCCAGTACATCGGCGAACATCGCCATAGCCCCTCCATCCGCCAGATGATGGAGGCCATGGGGCTGCGCTCACCGGCTCCCATTCAGAGTCGCCTGCGCCACCTGCAACAGAAGGGCTGGATCACCTGGAAAGAGGGCCAGGCCCGAACCCTGCAGCTACTGGGCGACGCCCTCGGGGGCGGTATTCCAGTGCTCGGGGCTGTGGCCGCCGGCGGCCTGGTGGAAACCTTTGACGACGTCGAGGAACGACTCGAGCTCGAGCCGGTGCTGGCCACCCGCGGGCTATTCGCCCTGACTGTCAACGGGGACTCGATGGTGGACGCCCACATCGCCGACGGTGACGTCGTCCTGATGGAGCCCGTCAGCGAACCAAGCCGCCTGCGAGAAGGCACGATCGTCAGCGCCCTGGTCCCCGGCAGCGGCACAACCCTCAAGCACTTCCACCGCGATGGACGCCAGGTGCGCCTAGAGGCCGCCAATCCCGCCTACGAACCAATCCTGATCGATGCCGATCAGGTGGCGATCCAAGGGAAGCTCGTCGCTGTCTGGCGCCAGGTTTAGACCCGCTGCGGTGTAAGCTCTTCGCATCGAAAGCACGGCCTCCGGGCCATCCCTGACGACCAGCGTCAGGTGAGCTCATCGGTATCAAAAGGGGCCATAGCTCAGCTGGTAGAGCACCTGCATGGCATGCAGGGGGTCAGGAGTTCGAGTCTCCTTGGCTCCACTTTCCAAAAGCCCAGGCCTGTCCTGGGCTTTTTTGTGCCCAACACCCATGACCACCACCGACAGCTTTGAGGCCTTTGCGGCGCAGGTGGACTACTCCCTGCTGGAGTCGCTCCAGGCCGACCCGGAGTCCAGCAGCGATGGGGATGATCACCTGCCGCGGCAGGTCCGTTCAGGGCACTACGTCCCCGTCACTCCCAAACCACTACCGGCCCCGGAGTATGTGGCCCACAGCGCCAGCCTGTTCGCGGAGCTGGGGCTAAGCGAAGACCTGGCCCATGACGAGGACTTCCGCCGGCTCTTCTCCGGTGACAGCCGGGTGGCGCGAGGAGCCATGCGGCCCTATGGCTGGGCCACGGGCTACGCCCTCTCGATCTACGGCACGGAGTACATCCAGCAGTGCCCCTTCGGCACCGGCAATGGCTACGGCGACGGGCGGGCGATCTCGATCTTCGAAGGCCTCTTTCAGGGCCAGCGCTGGGAGATGCAGCTCAAGGGCGGGGGCCCCACCCCCTACTGCCGCGGCGCCGATGGCCGGGCTGTCCTGCGCTCCAGCGTTCGCGAGTTCCTTGCCCAGGAGTTCATGCATGCCCTGGGGGTCCCCACCACCCGCTCCCTCAGCCTTTACATGTCCCGCGACGAGGGCGTGCGGCGGCCCTGGTACTCCCCACAATCGCGCTCATTTGAGCCGGACGTGATGGTCGACAACCCGGCCGCGATCACGACCCGCGTGGCGCCGTCCTTCCTGCGAGTCGGCCAGCTCGAGCTCTTTGCCCGACGGGTCCGCAGCAACGCCCACCCCGGGGCCCGGCGGGAACTGCAGCAGATCACCGCGCACCTGATCGAGCGCAACTACCGCACCGAAATCAACGCGGCTCTGCCCTTCCCTCAGCAGGTGCTGGAGCTGGCCCGGCTCTTCCGCGGACGGCTGACGGCCCTGGTGGCGAACTGGATTCGCGTGGGCTACTGCCAGGGCAACTTCAATAGCGACAACTGCGCCGCCGGCGGTTACACCCTCGACTACGGGCCCTTCGGCTTCTGCGAACTGTTTGATCCCCGCTTCCAGCCCTGGACCGGCGGCGGCGAGCACTTCTGTTTCTTCAACCAACCGGCAGCCGCAGAGGCCAACTACCAGATGTTCTGGTCTGCGCTGCGGCCACTGCTGGAGGACGACGCAGGGGCGCTGGCTGAGCTCGATGGGCTGCGCGAGGGCTTCTCAGAAGCGATGCGCGGCGAACTCGAGGCGATGTGGGCCCGCAAGCTGGGACTGGCCAGCTACGACGACGACCTCCTGAAGGATCTGCTGCAACTGCTGGCCAGCTCCAGGGCCGATTACACCTTGGCTTTCCGCCAGCTGTCTGAACTCCCGGAGCAGGTGGAGGCGCTCAAACCCAGCTTCTATCTGCCGATCGACGCTGAACTCGAGCAGCACTGGACGACCTGGCTGCAGCGCTGGCGCGAACAACTGAGCGACCCCGAGGCCGCCAGGGCCGCCATGCGCCAGGCCAATCCCCAGATCACCTGGCGGGAGTGGCTCATCGCCCCGGCCTACGAGCGAGCTGCTGAAGGCGATCTGAGCTTGATCCAAGAACTCCAGACGGTCTTCCGCGATCCCTACGCCACCCCTCCAGCAGAGCTTGCGGCGACCTACGACAGGCTCAAACCCCGCGAGTTCTTCAATGCCGGCGGGCTGTCGCACTACAGCTGCTCGTCCTAGAGCAGGCGATCCGCGCAGGAGCGGCGGAAGAGATTCATCACCTCCTCAGCCGGCAAACCCTGAACAATCCGCGCCTCGATTTCCGTGCGGTGCTGACTGGGGTGGTACTGGCCAACAGCATTGAACAGCTCCGGTGACTGATGGCTTGCCAGCAAGAAATCCAAGCCCAGTCGATCCCGCTCAAAGATCGGCTGACGCCGGCAGTGCTGCATCACATGGGCTGACTCATGGGCCAAGGTCTCCCAGACCCGCTCGGGATCGTCCTTGAGGTTGTTGGCACACAAGACCACAGCATTGCGGGCGAAGACAAAAGCACCCATCAACTGCTTGGGGCAATCCCGGGCCACCAAGGTCTCGGTGCCGGCCCGTCGCAGCAACCCGGCGAGCAACGCGATGGACTTGAGACGCTCCGCTCGAGCCGGGGACGCCTGCAATCCAAACCCGAGCAGCGCGGCCAAGAGGACCGCAAAGCGAATGGGCCTGGAGAACCGCAAACCCCATCCCTCTCAACCCTGGTCTCAGTGGACCCACTTCGAGAAGGTGGGAGGTTGTTCGCGCCGAATGTCTCCGGTTTTCAACCCCGACCCGAGCCAGGCGCAGGCGGCGAGTCAGCGAGCCAAAAGGCATGAACCCCCTTAGCCGTCAGATACAGGAGGATCGCCGTCAGGGACAGCACGTCGGGCATCACAGCTGCGTCCAGAGCGTCTTAACTCTGGGCGGCCAGCCGCCCCATCAAGAGCAAACCCAAGACCTCAGAAGGTGACGCAGGACACCAACGTGCTCTTCACTGAATCGAGTTCTGACTCAATCAAAGGTCTCAAAGGGATCTTCAACCGCCTCCGCGCGAAGCCAATAGGGGCAGCGCACCTGAGCCTCAGCGTCCTTCAAGCTCATCGTCATCCGCCAACAGCGGCAGACCCCCATGCCGCCAGCGATGATGAAGTTCTTACAGGCAGCGCAGCAGGGATAAGCGGTCACAGCAAAGGCGGCAACTCCTGATGTCCTAACCCTGGTCAGGGCATTTCTTCCAGGTATAAATGCCATACTTTTGGTGATTTAGGCACAATAACCTGGTGCTGAATACCTAGACAGACGCATCCATTAACCGCGCTGTCTGCGCGGCCTGAAAGTCAACTCCAATCCGCGATTAGCCGACGATTTAGAGCGTGCAGGTGGACTTCAATAGGTGCGCCACCATCGCTGGATCCGCCTGCAAGGCGTAGGCCTCGAACTCACGTTGACGACTTTCCATTGGCAACTGCGCCGTTGAAGCCACGACGTGATTCAAATTGCCCTGCTTGCGCAGATGCTGCAGAAAAAAGCCGTTGACCTGTTCTCCACTGAGCTGACCGCTGGAGCGCAATCCCTCCGCCAGGGTCAGCGAGGTGGGCGTACCCAAACCATCAAGGCAGTCCTGCACCACATGGACCAACTCGTGCTGGATCACCCTGGCCCGCTTCTGCGGATCAAGGTCAAGGGCCTTGGAGAGGCAGAGGACGTTCGCGCCCATGTTGTAGGTGGCGAGCTGACGCGGCCCGCCGCAGTCCGCCCCCTGGATCACCATGACCCCCAGGGCAGAGGCCGCCTCCAGAGCCGCATCAGCCGGATCCATAGCCCTGGCAGGCAGAGTCAGCAGCGCTGATGCGGCCGCCAAGCCCAGACCCAACAGACCAGAGCGGAAGGAAACCAAAAGGCGCCTTAAGCAAGTCTGAAGATTGTCTCATGCGAGACCGACTTGCGACGAGTCCGGCGCCTGCCGCCAGCAACAGCGGCCATTCCCCCAGTTGCCCGTAGACGGTCTGACTCGCCCGAGCCTGCAGCCGCACCAACAGGGTTCCCGGCTCCATCGGAGCCAAGGAGGCCCCCAGCCGCCCATCGGGCTGCACCACAAGACTCGGGCCGCTATTGGCGGCACTGACCAGCCAGCGACTGGCTTCAATCGCCCGCAACTGGGACAGGGCCTGGAACTGCCGCTGCAGCTGCAGGGGATAAGGGTCAAGGTTGGCGCTGGCCAGAATCCAGCCAGCCCCCGCCTGGGAGGCAGCGATTAACCCAGACCCATCGGCGATCTCGTAGCAAATGGCCACGGCGAGATCCCCCTGGGGGCGCTGCAGCAGACGCGAGGCCGCTCCCGGCTCGACCCCACCGACCGCAGACAACCCAGCCCAACGCAAGAGGGCTCCACCGGGGACCCATTCCCCCAGCGGCACCAAGCGGTGCTTATCGATCCCCCCCTCCGCCTGCAGTGCCTGAGGGGGAAAGCGCAGAACACTGCTGCGCAGCTGGGTCTCCTCCTGACGGAAGCCACCGCTGAGAACCTCCACTCCCGCTGCAGTGGGCAGCCCCTGCCCCAGAGCCAAGGCCCCCTCGGGCAGCACCAACAGGTCAGCGCCCTGGGCCTCCGCATCGGCCTGGGCCTGGCGCAGCTGCCGCTCCAGAGACCGCTGCTGAACCCAGCTGAACTTTTCGCGGGTGGGGATATCGGGCTGCAGCACCAGCACCGACAGCCAGGGAGCACCCGGGTCCTCTAGGGCGCTGCGCTGCAGCTGCTGCCAACCCAGACCATGGAGCAGGGCGAGCACCAGCAACCAGGACAGCCAGCCGCGCCAAAGCCCGCGTCGCCCCTCCCACCAACAGAGGAGCAAACGCCAGAGCCCCCAGGCCAGCAGCAACTGCAGCGCCGCCAAGCCACCGGCCCCAATCCACTGGGCCAACCCCGCCAGGGCACGATCACCCGGCAGGACGGCCGCCCCCAGCCCCAGCCAAAAGAGAGGCCCCTTGGCCATCCAGACCTCACCCAAACCCCATAGGGCCGAGGCCAGCAGCGCCACAGACCAACGGCCAGCGCCGAACCGCCCCACCAGGGCGCGCCAGAGCGCCACCAACCCCGCCCCCAGTAGTCCCAGGGCCAACCAGAGCAGCAGACAAAGCGGCAGGCTCAAGGGCAGGGGCACCCCAATCCAATCGAGGGGGTGCAACCAAAGCAGCCAGCGATGGCTGACCAAGACCGCAGCAGCAGCCCAGAGGGCCGCCGGCCCAGCCCCAAAGGCCCAGAGCGGGACCAGCGCCAGCCAGAGCAGGGGCGGGGATCCCAGGGGCGGGAGCGCCACACCGGCCAGCAGACCCGCCGCGAGGGCGCCGCTCCAAACCAGTCGCCGGTTCTCTGCCATGGCCACTGACCCTATAGAGCGTCCTGGCTGCTACAGGGCTGGAAGCAGTGAAAGACAACAGCCCAGCGCAAAGAGAGCTGCCATCAGCTTTGGGGCAGTCTCTCAGTGATTACACGGACACGTGTTCAGTGGCGCAGAGAAGTTGCGGCGGATTAAACGAAAGAGCTACCAATCAGCTCCGTGGGCGATCAGCTGCTCTTCCAACTCTGGAGTGATACCGCTGTCGGTGAGATCAGAGCTTGGGGGATACCCCAATTCACGCAACCACTCGACAAGAAGACGCCGATCCCGCATGGCCACCGCCAGCTCTAGAAGATGACCGCCTGATTGGCAATCAACCTGAATGGAGTCCTCGAGAACCTCGAGCTCTGAGCAAATAGCCCGATAAAGGCAATAGTCACGAAGACTGAGCTCGCTGATGCTGCGGCGACGAAGTGAATCCACCTCAGGATTTTGAATCAACTGGCTAAGGAAAAGCCAACACCTGCAGATCCAAGGAGGAAATGCAGCCGTTCTGCATCTGGAAAAAGAAGATCTAGCTCGATTGACATTGGCTTGAAGCCAATGCGAGTCAAAGATACAGCGAAACCCCAAGGCCCAGAAGGAATGCATCAGGGTCTATCGGAGAAGGTGCAGAGATCACTGAGGAATCAAGACCCTTGAAATGCACTTTCTTCGTTCACCAGCTCCCGAAATAGCCGGGCCATTTGAGTGCCACAAGTCTGGCAGCGGGGCTGAACCTCAAAGGACTTTTCATGACAACATTCTTGTCCAACCGCAATGGACTGCAGACTTGGTCTGCATTTGGAGACTGGATCACTTCGACCAACCAAAGGCTTTACATCGGCTGGTTTGGGGTCTTGATGATTCCAACGACCCTCGCTGCCACTGCGGCGTTTGTGATTGCCTTCCTCAGCGCTCCGGGTGTCGACCTGGACGGCGTCAGGCAACCCATCACAGGATCACTCCTCAGTGGGAACAACATCATTACCGCCGCAGTCGTGCCTAGCTCAAATGCCATCGGACTCCATTTTTATCCGATCTGGGAAGCGGGAAGTCTGGATGAGTGGCTTTACAACGGCGGACCATACCAATTAATTGTCTTTCACTTTCTGATCGCCATCACGGCCTACATGGGGCGGCAGTGGGAATTGAGCTATCGCCTAGGAATGCGGCCGTGGATTGCCATTGCCTTTTCAGCACCTTGGTCAGCAGCAATGGCTGTACTTCTGGTTTACCCAATGGGCCAGGGCTCGTTTTCAGAGGGAATGCCTCTTGGAATATCGGGCACATTCAACTTCATGCTTGTCCTCCAAGCTGAACACAATGTATTAATGCATCCATTTCACATGCTTGCCGTAGCCGGAACATTTGGGGGGGCACTCCTCGCGGCAGTTCATGGATCACTCGTCTCAAGCAACCTGGTTCGAGAAACCACAGAACAGGAGTCGATTAATCGTGGATATCGCTTTGGCCAGAAGGAGGTGACTTACAACATCGTCTCAGCTCACGCCTACTTCGCTCGGCTCGTCTTCCCCTATGCAGCATTGAATAACAGCCGATGCATCCATGCCATTCTCTTTGCATGGCCAGTACTCGGGATTTGGTTCTCGTCCCTTGCAATCGCCAGCTTTTCCTTTGGACTGAATGGTCTGAATTTCAATCAATCGATCCTTGATACTCAAGGTCGTGTCGTTCACAGCTGGGCTGATGTACTCAACCGGACAGATCTTGGCATCGAAGCCATGCACGAAAGAAATGCTCACAATTTCCCACTTGATCTTGCGGTCTCAAGCACACTCCAAATAGCCATGAAGTAAAAATGGCGGATCCAACAGACAAAAGCTCTGACTGAGGCAATCAAGAGAAGGAGGACTGGCGAGAATTTCACCAGTCTTTTTTGTGCCATTCAACGCAACAGTGAATCTTTTCTAACAACGCGCGAGACACTTTGAGCGTAGCCCTGATCCTGCGTTCCGAATAGAAGATCCCAGAACGTGAAATAAAGTCCAAAGTTAGAGCCCTGTTTTTGATGATGAATGGAATGATGAACAGGGCCAATCAACCAACGCCCCAACCAGTGATGAGGAAATGCCTCCGGCAATCCAGCCGGCGGCATGTGGTTCAAAGCAGCCCAAACAGACATCGTCACAAGAAGGGCAAACAGTGTGACGAAGTGAAGCGGAACGGTCATCGCAACAACCACAATAAAAACAGAGTGGAAGAGTGACTCGATTGGGTCAAAAGCAAATGAAGTCCAGGCTGAATAATGCCTTGACCGATGATGCCCTAGGTGCGCAATCCTGTAGAGATCAGGATGATGTAGAAGGCGATGAACAAAGTAGAAGACGGTATCCTGTACAGCCAAAACACCAAGAAATCCTGTCAACTGAAAAGGAAGCTGCCATTCAGACTGGTGATGGTAAAGCTGTACGTAACCAGATCCATGCAGGATCAGCGAAACTGAGCCAACACAAGCGAAGACCAATGAAGACGAAAAGCTGAGTCGAAGATCGTTGGCATTCGCTCGACCAAAACAGTTGGGACCATCTCGAAGCAAGAGAGCCGAGACAAGAGCGATCAGAACAGAGCGAGCACTGATGATCAAAAAAATCACAACAAAGCCCATCAAAAAGAGATTCACTTGATCAAGCAAGACAACGATCGAAGCGAAAGGCCCTGGCACCATCACGGTGAATCCAACTCCATCTAGACCAAGCTATTAACCGTCAGCAGCCCAAGGGATCAAGTCTCAAATACGCAGCAGATCTTCTGCATTCACTGCCAATCGCGAGCTTTGAGGAAGCCTCTCGATCCTGATCCTTAATGATTCGAACGATGCATAAGAAACTGGGTCCATAAAGAGCACGCCGTGCTCAAGCAGAGCATCAACTCAGCAGGCAAAAAGCATGACTCACGCGATCAGATAGGCCACAAGCCTGGCCATGCTCAAAACTGTTGATGTGCTTGGGTCAGACGCACTGTTCATAGGCGCCTGACCTCTGGGCCAGCTAGACCTGCAAAAGGCAGAGCTGGCGCCAACCCTCTCTGATCAGCTCAGCTCGCTTACCACTAAAGAAGTGATATGGATCCCAGCCGGACCCTGCAACAACTTCTCTTCCGCGGCCTTGGCACCACTTCACTGGTGGCCGATCGCCTGCGGAGCGTGACCCAGGCCTGGGTCAGCAGTGGGCGCCTGGATCCAAGCCAGGCCAGCGCCTTGGTGGATGACGTTCTCGCCAGCCTTCGCGGCGAGAACCCCGAACTGGAGAAACAGACCGAACGGCAGGTCGAGCGCAACCTGGACCACCTGCTGCAGGACCTGGGCCTGGCCCGCCAGCGGGAGGTGGATGAACTGCGGGGCCGCATCGATCGCCTGGAGCAGCAGCTCCGGCAAAAGCAATCCCAACTCGAGATCCCGGACTGAGAGGCAACTAGGCGAGAATCGGCCCTTGATGCCTCTTTGATCCAGCCATGCGGGACATCCTGATCAGCTCCGCCGTTTGCGTCGGCTGCCTCTTGCTGGCACTGGTGAGCCAGATCGTGGCGCCCTCCACCGTGAACGCCGCCCCCAGCCAGCCGGCCGTGCAACAGGCCGTGGCCAGTGCCCCAGTCCAGGCCAGCTTCAGCGGCCAGATCGAGCTCGATCCGGAGGACCCCAACCCCAGCCTCTTCACCATGGCCAGCGACGTCATCGCCGACAGTGGGGCATCTGCCCTCGGAGGAGAAATGGTTGCGGCCAAAGAACGGATGACCCCCAGCGGTCTGCGCATCACCGACCTGGTGATCGGTGATGGCCCTGAGGCCAGCTCCGGTCAGCTCGTTGTTGTGAACTACCGCGGCACCCTTGAGAACGGCAAAGAGTTCGACAGCAGCTACGGCCGCGGTCCCTTCAGCTTCCCCCTCGGCGCCGGTCGCGTGATCAAGGGCTGGGATGAGGGCGTCGCCGGCATGCAGGTGGGCGGCAAGCGCAAGCTCGTGATCCCCCCCGATCTGGCCTACGGCGAGCGCGGTGCCGGCGGTGTGATCCCCCCGAACGCCACCTTGATCTTTGAGGTGGAACTGCTCGAGATCAAGGGCTGATCCGTTCCATGGGAGCCGCGCCAGCGGTGCGGTTCCCGCGACTGTCGAAACATCAAACGATCGTTAGGATGCCGCCGCCGTCCGGCATTTGGCCGGGCATTGAAAAGCACGATCCTTCCGTTCATGGCTCATACGCTGCCCGCGCTGCCCTACGGCCTCGACGCCCTCGAGCCCCATATCTCCCGCCAAACCCTTGAGTTCCACCACGGCAAGCACCACAACGCTTACGTGACCAACCTCAACAACCTGGTGGCTGGCACCGATCTGGAAGGCAAGAGCCTCGAAGACACCATCGTTGCCGTGGCCGGTGATGCTGGCAAGGCTGGTGTGTTCAACAACGCCGCCCAGGTCTGGAACCACAGCTTCTACTGGCAGTGCATCAAGCCCAACGGTGGCGGCACCCCCAGCGGCGCGCTGCTCGACAAGATCAACGCTGACTTCGGCAGCTTCGAGAAGTTCGTTGAGGCCTTCAAGGCAGCCGGCGCCACCCAGTTCGGTAGCGGCTGGGCCTGGCTCGTGCTCGACAACGGCACCCTGAAGGTCACCAAGACCGGCAACGCCGATCTGCCCCTGGCCCACGGCCAGAAGGCCCTGCTGACCATGGACGTCTGGGAGCACGCCTACTACCTGGACTACCAGAACCGCCGCCCCGACTACATCAGCACCTACCTCGACAAGCTGGTCAACTGGGACTTCGTGGCCGCCAACCTGGCCGCCGCCTGATCCGAGCGATCCAAGCCAAGCCCCCGCAGTAGCGGGGGCTTTTTTTATGGCCTGGCGCTCTCGAGAACCGATTCCGGTGCGATCCACATCGCATCGCCATAGGAGAAGAAGCGATAGCCCTCGGCCTTGGCCTCCTCATAGAGATCCAGCAGGCGCCGGCGACCGACCAGGGCGCTGACCAGCAGCAGCAGCGAGCTCTTGGGCAGGTGGAAATTCGTCAGCAGTCCCTGCACCACCGCAAAGCGATAGCCGGGCTGAATCACCAGATTCACCGGCCCTGCATGGGGCTGGAGCTCGCCCCCATGGAGCTGGGCCACGGCCTCCAGGCTGCGAACGGAGGTGGTTCCAACCGCAATCACCCGGCCGCCACGGGCGCGGCACTGGGCCACGGCCTCCACAGCGGCCGCCGACACCTCAACCCACTCGCTATGGAGCTCCAGCTGGGTAAGGTCCTCGGTCTCCACCGGCCGAAAGGTGCCCAGGCCCACATGCAGGGTCACGGTGGTGCGCTGCACACCTCGCGCCTCCAGGGCTTCGAGCAGCGCATCACTGAGGTGCAGGCCCGCCGTCGGAGCAGCCACCGCCCCGGGCCGCGAGGCATAGCGGGTCTGGTAGCGGCTGTCGTCCTCGCTGGAGTGCTGGTGGATGTAGGGCGGCAGGGGGATTTCGCCGTAGCGCGCCAGCAGCGCCTCGATCGCTTCTGGGGTGGTGCACTCCGCCGGAAAGCGCACGACCCGGCCGCCGGTCTCGGCGTCGATGGCCACGATCTCCAGGGGCTGGAGGGGTTGACCGGGATGCTCCATCTGCAGGATCTCGCCCGGCTTCAGGCGCTTGGCTGGCTTGGCCAAACAGAGCCAATCACTGCCTTCCACAGGCTCCAGCACCAGGAGCTCCACCGCGCCGCCGCTGGGCCTGCGGGCCTGAAGGCGCGCCTTCAGCACCCGGGTGTTGTTGACCACCAGCAAGTCGCCCGGTTTCAGCAGCTGCTGCAGCTCCCAGACCGTTTGGTGGCTGCAGCCCTCAGGGCCTTCCAGCGCCAGCAACCGAGCCGCATGGCGCGGTTCCACAGGCCGCTGGGCGATGAACGTCTCCGGGAGATCGAAGACGTAGCTCGAAAGCAGCTGATCGTCGCTGATCAGAAGGCCAGGCTCTCCGGGTTGGTCTCGATCAGCTGGGCCAGATCCTTCAGGAAGGCCGCCGCATCGGCGCCGTAGATCACGCGGTGATCACAGGTCAGGTTGACCTGCATCTGGTTCGCTACGCGGATCGAGCCGTCGTTGCCGCCCACGACGGTGGGACGGGAGGCGGCCACCGCCAGGATCGCGCCGGTGCCCGGGGGCAGGATCGCGTCGAAGCGATCCACACCGAACATCCCCAGGTTGGAAAGGGTGAAGGTGCCGGTGCTGTACTCCTCAGGCTGCAGCTGCTTGCTGCGGGCCCGGCTCACCAGATCCGCCCAGTTGCGGGCCAGGGAGTGGATATCGGTCTTATCGGCGTTGGCCAGCACGGGGGTGATCAAGCCACCGTCTTCCATCGCGACGGCCACAGCCACGTTCACCGCAGCGGGGTAAACCATGGCGCTGCCATCGGCGCTGGTGGCGGCATTCACCTGGGGGTGACGGGCCAGCACCACGCCCACGGCCTTGGCCAGCAGTGCGGTCATGGTGACGCCCTTGCTCTTCACCTGCTTGTAGAAGGCGTCCAGCTTGGTGGTGGTGATCGTGTAGCCGACCCGGAAGGTCGGCACCGCCAGGCTCGCCACCATGTTGCGGTTGACCGCACCCTGCAGGGTGTTGAAGGCCACGCTCTCGCCGGGACGACCAAAGGCATTGCCAGCCGGTGCAGCCGCAGGAGCAGCGGCACCATTTCCGCTGCCGCTGGCAGCAGGAGCTGAGCCCTCGGCCACGCGGGGTACGGCCACGGTCAGACCCAGGGCCCGC
>NZ_ADXM01000037.1:0-6129 GCF_000179255.1 Synechococcus sp. CB0205 | reverse complement strand
CGAGGTCCTGATCCTCAGCGGCGGCACCAGCGATCTCCCCGTCGCCGCCGAGGCGCAGCTCGCCCTGCAATGGCATGGCATCAGCTGCGCACTGGTGCTGGATGTGGGCGTGGCGGGCCTGCACCGGCTGCTGGATCAACTGGAGCGGCTGCGCCAGGCCCGGGTGTTGATCGCCTGCGCCGGCATGGAAGGCGCCCTACCCACAGTCTTGGCGGGCCTACTGCCCCAACCGGTGATCGGAGTGCCGGTCAGCGTTGGCTACGGCGTCAGTGCTGGAGGCCAGGCGGCCCTGCACGGAATGCTGGCCAGCTGCGCTCCGGGCCTGAGCGTGGTGAACATCGACAACGGCTATGGCGCGGCCATGGCCGCCTTGCGGATCCTGCTCAGCAGTGGGGCCGCAGCGGAGCACTGAGCGGGCGCTCGATCTCCAGCACCGCCTCCACCCAGAGACGCATCGAGCGGGGCAGTCGCCCCTGTTCGTAGCGATCCAAGGCCTCCATCAACACGGGGGTATTCACCCACTGCATCGATCGCCGAGCCATTCACGCAACCCCGGTGCACCGCAGTGTGCTGAGCACCCCCAGGCGGTGCAACTGGCCCAGGCCGAATCTGCGGCTGGCCTTCAGGATTGGCCCCGGCGCAACGCCGCGCTAGCCCTCAGACCGCCTCGTGGCGGCTCAGCCACTCCAGCTCGCGGGCCCGCTCTTCGCTCTCCACCTTGTTCAGGCGGCTGAGCAGGGCCTGCAGATCCACGCCGGCCAATTCACCGTTGGCCTGCCACTTCATGGCGGAGGTCTCGGCGGTGTGGCGCGGGGTGGACACGGTCTGAAATTGAAGTCTTCAGACCCTACAAATTGAACCCATTGCTTAACAACGGGTTTTGGCGATCAAGAGCCGAAGAGATTCTTTAGTTCCTCAATTCTTGAGGAAATCCGAAGAGTCCAATCAGAGGTGCTTCAGCTGCGGATAAGCCGTAATCAGCTCATCAGCACTCAGCACATCACCCGCCTCTTCCGGCTGCCAGATCACTTCCAAAGCCAGCAGTTGACTGGACGGAACCGAACCCAGGATGCGCAGGGTCTCGCGCAAGTCCTCGGAGCCATTCACCGGCTTGAGGGTCAGGCGGCTGCGGCTGGCCACCAGCAGGGTGACGGCGATGTAGTCGCTGACGGCATCGGCATCACCGGCCGGTCCACCGCTATTGGCGCTAACCGTTCCCGAGACGTTGCTGGTGACCTCGCTGCGCAGCTTGCTGCGCTCGGTCATCGAGAGGCGATTGAAGGTGGATTCCGCAGCCTGGAAGGGAACCTGCCCCACCTCAGCGTTGGCATAGACCCAGAGATCCGGCTGGCGCAGCAAGGCCAAGGTGCTGTCCTGCAGGACCCGCTGCAGGCCGCTGCTGGTGCTGGTGTCGGCACTGCCGGCGAGCTGTCTCAGGTCCTGCTGCAGCTCCCGCGCCGAAGCCAACAGACCGACCTGCAGTTGGGCGATCGAAACAGGGCCATCGCTTGGCGCGCGATCGATAGCACCGCCCTGCATGCCAGCCGGCAGGGAGCCGCCGCCACCGCCGCCGCGCACCGCGTTCACCAGAAGACCCACCACGGCCATCAGGATCAGGAAGCCAAACAGGCCGCCACCACCAAAGAAGAAGGGAACCACGAAGGGGAAGCCGAAGCCGCCGCCATAGCCGCGCTGGTAGCCGCCGCCGCGATAACCGCCTCCGCCATAACTCCGTGGCATGGGGGCGGAGCGGAAGCTGCCGCCGCCGATGCGTCCGCCACTAGCCGCCTGGCTGGCCTGGGGCAGGGCCAGCAGGAGTGTGAGCACCAGGGCCGGAACCATCAAGCCACTGAGCAGCCGTCGCACGAGCGAGGAGGGACGTGAAGCGGCCACGGCAGAGCTCTAGCTCGATGGAATCTAAGAACCTCCGCCGACGATGGTGACCACCTCCAGACCATCGGCTTCCCGAACCAGCTGCTCAGCCCAGCGGGCGCGAGGCAGGATCTCGCCGTTGAACTCCACCACCACCAGTTGGGGGCGATAGCCCAGGTGCTCCAGCATCTGCACCAGGTTCAAGCCCTCCGGGCAGCTGGTGGTTTCGCCGTTGACCCGAATCTCAATCATTCCCCCAGGACCTCCAACAGCTCGCGGGCGGCCTGGGCGGGATCGGCCGCCTCGGTGATCGCCCGCACGACGGCCACCTGGGTGGCACCGGTGGCCAGCACCGAAGGGAGGTTCTCCTTCTCAATGCCGCCGATCGCAAAGAAGGGAATCGCGCTCTCCGCAGCGGCCTGGCGGACGTAATCCAATCCCACCGGTTCACGGCCGGGCTTGGTCGGCGTGGCGTTCACCGGTCCAACGCCGACGTAATCACAGCCATCGCGCATGGCCTGCTGAAGCTGCGCCAGGGCATGGGTGCTGCGGCCAATCAACTTCTCCGGCCCCAGCAGCTGCCGCGCCAGGGCCGGCGGCAGATCCCCCTGGCCCAGATGCACGCCATCGGCATCCACCGCCAGGGCGATGTCGATGCGGTCGTTCACCAGGAACAGGGCCCCATGGCGACTGCAGAGCTGCCGCAGCGCCTGGGCCTGCTGCAGGCGCACGGCATCAGTGATCGGCTGGCCATCGGGACCCAGGCTTCCGTCCTTGGCGCGGTACTGAACCAGGCGAACGCCGCCCTCCAGGGCCGCCTCCACCACGGCCTCCAGCCGGGGCGAGGGACTGGTCACCAAATAGAGCCGCGCCGCCCGCAGTCGCTCCCGCCGCTCCTGCCCGCCGGCACTGGCGCACATCACATCCACCTCCAGGTCATAGAGGGCATAGCGAACCGCCGCGGCCTCCTCAGCCAGGCGATCATCCACGCCGCGGCCGAATTCCTCCAGAACCCGCAGGGCTTCCTGCACCCGGCCGCAGTTCGCCGCCACCACGGCCTGGGGTTGCTCCCGCTCCCGCTGGGCGGGATGCGCCATGCCCGTCGCCACATCGCCCGCCGCGTCGCGGGCCCGCTTGTAGCGCTCGTCATGCAAGCGGCCCAGGCGTTGGCGCATGTCCTTGCTGCGGGCCACCAGATCCGCCCGATCCAGGCCAAAGCGACACCAGTCCTCGATCACCCGCAAGCCTTCACGGGCGCGGTCCAGGTTGGCGTCCAGCAAACGCAACACCGCAGCCGGCTGTTCAGGTGTGGTCATGGCGTCTGCACGGGCAGGACTCTCTGCTTAGGTTTGTGGCGCAAACCAAAAGGAATGGCGATGGCCCAGGGCGAATCCGACAGCCCAATGGTGGTGCTGATCTCAGGGATTCTGCTGCTGGGGGCGATCGCCGCCTTCATCGGCTGGGGCCTAACCAACGCCTACCCCGGCAGCTGACTCCAACAGCGCCGTGGCGCTCTCGGCATCGCGCTGGATCTGCTGCACCAGGGCCTCGAGGTTCTCGAAGCGCTGCTGGCTGCGCAGCAGCTGCACCGGCTCCACCAACAGCTCCCTGCCGTTGAGATCGAGCGTTCGGCCGAGCAGATGAACCTCAACGGCCGAAGGGGCCGTGGGATCGACCGTGGGCTGCGGGCCCAGGTTCATCACCGCCGCCAGCCGTTCCTCACCGAGCCAGGCCCAAGCGGCATAGACCCCCTCGAGGGGCAAAAACTTGCGGCCATCTACCTGGAGGTTGGCCGTGGGCCAACCCAGCTGACGTCCTAGGCCGCGGCCGCTGACCACGGTGCCGCCAAAGCGATAGGGACGGCCCAGCAGCCGGGTGGCCTCCTGCAGATCTCCTGCCGCCAGGGCACGTCGGATGCGACTGCTGCTGAATTGCTCCTCCCCCTCGGCCAGCAGGGGTTGGATCTGAACCTCGATGCCCCGTTCAGCGCCGAGCTGCTGAAGGGTTGTGGTAGTGCCGCTGCGGCCTGCGCCAAAGCGGAAGTTGGCGCCCACCACCACCAGGCCGGCCTGGAGCTGCTCGTGCAGCACCTGCTGCACGAAGGCCTCGGGGGAGAGGGCCGCCAGATCGCGGGTGAAGGGCACCAGCACCAACTGCTCGATCCCCAGGGGCTCCAGCAGGGCCAATTTCTCGCTGGGCAAATCCAGCCGCAGGCGCGCCTCAGCGAAGAGCACCTCCCGGGGGTGCGGCCAGAAGCTGACCACCGTCGGCACCAGATGCCGTTGGGCGGCGCGTTCGGTGACGGCCGCGATCACGCTGCGATGCCCCGGGTGCAGACCGTCAAAGCTGCCCAGGGCCACCGCCGTCGGCCCCTTCGCCTGCCCTGGCTCGAGCGCTGCAATCACAACCAAAAGCGCTCGAGGCCTCGCCAGAGGCATTCTCCCATGGCAGGTTTGGGCATCCCCCCACGTCCCATGGCCGATCGCCTCGACTTTCAGCTGCTCTCCCTAGGGCTGAGGCGGATGGCCTGGATCCGCTTCTGGACCCAAACCGCCCTGGGGATCGTGGTAGTGGGGGTGCTGCTCTTCAACAACATCGGCGGCAGCCTGGCCCGCAATTCCGAGCGGGCCCTGGGTCTAGGACCGGGCCTCTCCCTGACGACCCTGTCCTTCTTTGTGCTGCTCTACAGCCTCTGGCAGGGCTGGTTGATTGTGCGGCTCGGGCGGGCCTTAGGCAGCGGCGCGAAGCCCAGCCGCAGCGAAGCCGGAAAGCTGATCAAACGCGGCCTGCTGGCGGATCTGCTCGGTCTGGTCTTTGCCTCCGTGGGCTATCAGTCCCTGGCCGGCAGCCTGTTTGTCCAGGCCTCGCTGCAGGCCCCGGGATTCTTTGGCTCTCCGGTGGGGGGCACCAGCGCCCGCAGCCTTGTGGGCTACCCGATCACCTCCATTGAGATGCTCTCGGTGCTGAGCAACACCCAGGTGCTCTTCGCCCACACCATCGGTCTGATCTTCTCGCTCTGGTTCCTGCAGCGGATCTACCGCTCGAAGTGAGGCGGCTTGAGAGCTGAGAGGTCTCCGCGCCAGAACAATTCCGGCTGCAGTGGGGTCAGCGAGACACCTCCGGCGGCCACATGGGCCACATCGATGGGCCACTCCTTGGGACCGGCGACTTCGGCCTCGAGGTCATTGGCGACCTCACCGGCCAACCAGAAGTAGGTGCGGCCGCGGGGGTCAGCGCGCTTGACGAATTGGTCGGTGTAGCGGCGAACGGCCTTTCTGCACCAGCGCAGTTGCCCGATGGACTCCAGCGGCAGGGCCGGGACATTCAGGTTGAGGAGCATGCCCTTGTCCCAGTCCTCGCGGCGGCTCTGCTCGGCCACATCCAGAGCAATGCGCGCCGACGCCTGAAAGTCGCGCCACTTGTAATCGGCGCAGCTCACCGCCAGGGCGGGCAGGCCTTCGATGGTTCCCTCCATCGCCGCACTGACCGTGCCGGAATACAGGGTGTCGGTGCCCAGATTGGGGCCATGGTTGATGCCCGAGAGGACCATGTCAGGCCACTCCTCAAACAGGGCAAAGAGGCCCAACTTGACGCAATCGCTGGGGGTGCCGCTGCAGGCCCAGGCGGTGACGCCCTCGACAAAGAGCTCGTCGGCACGCTCGGCCCGCAGGGGGGTTTGCAGGGTCAGGCCATGGCCCGTAGCGGAGCGCTCCTGATCGGGGCAGACCACCGTGACCTGATGACCGCGCCGCAGGGCTTCAGCCGCCAGGGCACGGATGCCATCAGCGAAGACGCCATCGTCATTACTGATCAGGATCCGCACAGTGCCCTCACGCCTGGCCTGAGGCTAAGGGGCCTGAAACAGGCGTCTACCTAAAGTCGGCGCTCGTTGAAGTCGATCCTTGAGCGCCACCGTCAGCCTGCAGCAGCTCACCGATCAACTCGATCAGCTGGAGGCCCAGGCTGCCCAAGAGATCGCCGCCGCCGCGGACGCCGCAGCCCTCGAGGAGCTGCGGGTGGGCCTGCTGGGCAAGAAGGGTCGGCTCTCGGGGGTGCTCGGAGCGATGGGCAAGCTGCCCGGCGATGAGCGTCCGGTGGTCGGTCAGCGGGCCAACGTGCTCAAGGAGCAGGTGCAGAGCCTGCTGAGCGATCGCCTGCAGGCGGTGAAGAGCGCCGCGATGGCCGAGCGCATCACCAGCGAGACCCTGGACGTGACCATGCCGGCCAGCTTCACGCCGGTGGGGCACCGCCACCCCC
>NZ_ADXM01000038.1:0-15239 GCF_000179255.1 Synechococcus sp. CB0205 | reverse complement strand
CAGCAGAGCGGCTGCTCCGTGCTGCTCAAGGGGGCCCGCAGCGTCATTGCAGATCCCAGCGGAGAGCGCTGGCAGCTCAGGAGCGCCAGCAGCCATGCCGCCCGCGCAGGCCTGGGCGATGTCCTTGCGGGCTACGCCGGAGGACTGGGTGCCCTCGCGCAGGCCAGCGGAGCCGGCTGCAGTGGTTCCTTGCTCGCCCTGGCAGCCCTGGCCCACGCCAGCGCCGGGCTGCAAGTCAGCACGCTGCACGGCATCGGCGCTGCTACACCGCATCAGATTGCCGAAATGTTGGCCGCGATGGAGAGAAAAACGAAGTCAGGGATTGTTAACAGAATCCGCAGCGGCCAGTTGTGCACCTGAGTCTCAAAAGTGTTGTGATCTTTCGTATCTCAAAGCTGAAGCGTTACTGAAATCCCAGCACTTTAAAAAAAGCCATAGGAGATTCTTCCCACCTTTCAACAGGAGCCTCCATGGCAGCTGCCACCAGCTCCAACACCAGCAGCAGTCGGCGCCGCAGCAGCGATCCGATTAGTTGGTACCTCTCGACCATTGGTCGGGTACCCCTGCTGACGCCCGCGGAAGAAATCGAACTCGGCAATCAAGTGCAAGCGATGATGCGGCTTGCCGAAGAAGACAAAGGCGAGGCCTATACAACGCATGAAAAGAAGATCATGCGCGTGGGCAAGCGCTCCAAAGAGCGCATGATGAAAGCCAACCTGCGCCTGGTGGTCAGCGTCGCCAAGAAATACCAAGGCAAGGGCCTGGAACTGCTCGATCTGATCCAGGAGGGCTCCCTGGGCCTCGAGCGCGCCGTGGAGAAATTCGACCCCACCCGCGGCTACAAGTTCTCGACCTACGCCTTCTGGTGGATTCGCCAGAGCATGACCCGGGCGATCGCCTGTCAGTCGCGCACCATCCGCCTGCCGGTGCACCTCTCCGAGCGCCTCACCGCCATCCGCAAGGTCAGCCTTGAGCTGGCCCACAAGCTCGGCGCCATGCCTAGCCGCAAGGAAATTGCGGAAGAGATGGACATGCCCCTCGATGAGCTGGATTCCCTGCTGCGCCAGGCCCTCACCACCTCCAGCCTGGATGCCCCGGTGAACGGAGAAGAAGGGCGCAGCTTCCTCGGCGATCTCATTGCCGATCAGAGCAACAGCGAGCCCCTCGATCAGGTCGAGCGCGGCATCCATCAAGAGCAGCTGGGACGTTGGCTCACCCACCTCACCGACCAGGAGCGTCAGGTGCTCGAGCTGCGCTTTGGCCTGGAAGGGGAGGAGCGCCACACCCTCGCTGAAATCGGCCGCATGCTCGAGGTCTCCCGCGAGCGAGTGCGTCAGGTCGAGCTCAAGGCCCTACGCAAGCTGCGTCACCTCACCCGCCGCCTGCCTACCGCCATCTAGGACTCCGTCGCTGCCGGGGCTGGCGCTGCCGGCAGCTCCGAGCCGGAAATACAGAAGCTATTGAGGGCCTTGCTCTTGCTCACGGGGCTGGTCTTGAGCTGGGCCATCAGCATGTCGCGGGACTTCTGACAATCCGCGAAGGTCTTCATCGGCAGGGATTGCATCGCCGTGCCGCCGTGGACGGATCCGGACCAAAACAAGATCACCAGCCAAACCGGAGCCATCGAGATCCCTTGATTGCACTCCTTTGTAGCCCGGTTTCCGCCAGACTTCGCGCACCAATGCTTACCCGCAATGCTCGGCGGAGAGGACAGCCTTCCGGTCACCCTGCGGCTCTCGGAGCCGGTGATCAAGGAGCTCGAGCTCTTGATGCAGCAACTGCAGCTCGATGACATGGGGCTGCTGGTGGATCGCCTGCTGCGGGAGTCCCTCTTCGACGAAGAGTTCGACGGCGACGAGGACTGATCACCCCCGGTGCGCCTGCCGCTCGTCTACCACCCGGCCTACTCGGCCCCCCTGCCGAGTAGCCATCGCTTCCCGATGGCGAAGTTCAAGCTCCTGCGTGCCCTGCTCGAGGAGCAGGGCCTGGCGAGGGAGGAGCAAATCCATACCCCCCTTCCGGTGCCACGGCGCTCACTGGAGCTGATCCACAGCCGCCGCTACCACCAGGCCTTCGCCCGCGGGGAACTACTGCCCGCGGAGCAGCGCCGGATCGGCCTGCCAGCCACAACCCCCTTGGTGCAGCGCACCTGGCTGGCGGTGGGAGGGTCGCTCCTGACCGCCCGCCTGGCCCTCCAACACGGCGTCTCCTGCCACCTCGCCGGGGGAACCCACCACGCCTACCCCGACCACGGCAGCGGCTTTTGCATCTTTAACGACTTCGCCGTCGCCGCCCAGGTCCTGCTGGCAGAAGGCCAGGTCCAGCGCCTGATGATCATCGATCTGGATGTGCATCAAGGGGATGCCACCGCGTCGATCTTCCGCGATGAACCGCGGGTCTTCACCCTCTCGGTCCACTGCGGCAGCAACTTCCCCCTGCGCAAACAACAGAGCGACGTCGACCTCGCCCTCGACGATGGTCTGGGGGATGACGCCTATCTGGAGTCAATCGGCGATCTCATCCCAACTCTCCTGGATCAAGAGCAACCGGATCTGGTGCTCTACAACGCCGGCGTCGATCCCCACCGGGAGGACCGACTCGGTCGGCTGAACCTCACGGATCAGGGCCTACTCAACCGCGACCGCCTCGTCCTGGACAGCTGCCTGCGCCGCAACATCCCGGTCGCGACGGTGATCGGCGGCGGCTACGACGCGCTCACGCCGCTGGTGCTGCGCCACGGCCTGGTCTTTCGCGCCGCCAGCGAGCAAGCCCGCTTGCACGGGCTCTAGGGCTGCCGCTCAGTCTTCCGCCCAGATGTAGCGGGTCAGTTCCTCGGGCTTGGGTTCTGGGGCCGACAGGGCGAACTCCACGCAATCGGCCACCTCGGCGTCGATCTCCTTCTCGATTCCCTTGAGCTCCTCGGTGGTCGCCAGGTTGTGCTCGATCAGGTGCGCCGCCAAGCGCTTGATCGGGTCCCGCTGGGCCCAGAACTCCTTCTCGGCCTCAGCCCGCAACTCGTCGGGGTCCGCCAGGGAGTGACCGCGGAAGCGGTAGGTCAGGCACTCCAGCAGCGTGGGGCCCTCGCCTGCCCGGGCCCGTTCGATCGCCCGCTGGGCAGCACCGCGAACGGCCAGGACATCCATGCCGTCCACCTCTTCACCGGCCATGCCGAAGGCTGCGGCCTTGCGCCAGATCTCCGGATCACTGGTGGCGCGGTTGTGGTCCATACCAATGGCCCACTTGTTGTTCTCGACCACAAACAAGATCGGCAGCTTCCAGAGCGCCGCCATGTTCAAGCACTCGTAGAACTGACCGATGTTGCAGGTGCCATCGCCAAAGAAGGCGGCTGTCACCGCATCGCTGCTGGAATCGCCCAGGGCATCGCGCTTGTAGCGGCTGGTGAAGGCGGCACCTAGGGCCACGGGAATGCCCTCACCAATGAAGGCATAGCCACCCAGCAGGTGGTGTTCCTTGGAGAACAGGTGCATCGAGCCGCCGCGGCCCTTGCTGCAGCCGGTCTCCTTGCCGAACAACTCGCTCATGACCTCGCGGGCCGGCACGCCGCAACTCAGGGCATGCACGTGATCGCGATAGGTGCTGCAGAACCAGTCGTGCTGCATCTTCATCGCCTTGATCACCCCCGTGCTCACGGCCTCCTGGCCGTTGTAGAGGTGAACGAAGCCAAACATCTTGCCGCGGTAGTACATCTCGGCGCACTTGTCTTCGAAGCGCCGACCGAGAGTCATGTCGCGGTAGAGCATCAACCCCTCATCCCGGGTCACCGTCGCCGGCGTCGAGGGATAGAGATTCATCAGCCGCTCGGCATGCAGGCCGACCTGATTGACATCGGCGGAGCAGGAGGGAGCACCACTGGTGGCGACGCCCTGTCCAAGATCGGCCTGTGTCATGGCTGAGGTCCTGCTCTCCGGGGACTCTGATGCTGGCCTGACTGTACGGGGTCCATCTCCAAAAGGTGCACGAAGGACGGCCAAAACCGAAGACTCTGCCTACAGTCACGTCCGATTAGCGCCCGCCAATCCGAGCTCAATTTGGAACTGCCGATCGACCACTTCCGCCTACTTGGCGTGAATGCCAGCTCCGACCGGCAGAGCGTGCTGCGAACCCTGCAGCAGCGTCTTGATCGCGCGCCAGACCAAGGCTTCACCCAAGACACCCTCCAGGCTCGGGCCGAGCTGCTGGAAGCCAGCGCCGACCTGCTGAGTGACGAAACCCGCCGCCAGGCCTATGAGCGGGAACTGACGGCCATTGCGGACAACGCCAACGGTTCCATCGCCGCCCTGGAGATTCCGCCCTCCCGCGAGGTCGGCGGTCTTCTCCTCTTAATGGAGGCCGGCCAAGCCCAGGAGGCCTTCGACAGTGCCGCCCGCGGCCTGCAACCACCCCAAGCACCCGCCCTGGGCAGCAGCCGCGAAGCCGATCTGACCCTGTTGGCTGGCTTGGCCTGCCAGGGAACCGCCCGGGATTACCGCGATCAACGCCGCTATGAGGCGGCCGCCCTGACCCTGCAGCAGGGTCTGCAGCTGCTGCAACGCATGGGCCAACAGGCCGAACAGCGCCGCAAGCTCGAGCAGGACCTCAAGGAACTCCTCCCCTACCGGGTGCTGGATCTGATCAGCCGCGATCTCTCCGCCAGCGGCTCGCGCCAACAGGGGATTGCCCTGCTGGAGCAGCTGGTGCAGCAACGGGGCGGGCTCGAGGGCCACGCCGATCTGACCTTCCCCCAAAGCGAGTTCCAGCCGTTCTTCAAGCAGATCCGTCAGTTCCTGACGGCCCAGGAGCAGGTGGAACTGTTCAGCCGCTGGGGCGATGCCGGCTCAGCCACCGCTGACTTTCTCGCCAGTTTTGCCCTCACGGCCTCGGGCTTCTCCCAGCGCAAGCCCGAGCGGATTCTCGAGGCCTACGAGCGCCTGAAAAACAGCGGCCAGCCGGGCATTGAGGTCTTCCTCTCCTGCCAGCAACTGCTGCTGGGCCAGGTGGATGAGGCGGAGCGCCTCTTTGATCTAGGGGCGGATGCCGCCCTGAAGCAGTGGGCCCTGGAACAGGGGGACGACCCCCTGGCCCGCCTCTGCGCCTACTGCCGTGACTGGCTCACCCGCGAGGTGCTCGAGGGATTCCGCGACATCGACGTCGACGCCAACCTCGATGCCTGGTTCGCTGACCGGGATGTCCAGGCCTACATCGATCAACAGGACCGCATCCGCGGCCGCCAGTTCAGTGCCAAGACCAGCCTCGAGACACCAGCGACCGCCGAGACCAGCAGTCCCTTCGGCGATTGGCCGAGCTTCGACCTTTCAGGCAGCTCCGATAGCCCCACCAGCTTTGAGTCGCTGGAGCAGGAGAGCGAGGACGACGATGACGAGCTCTGGGATGGCCCCCGCTGGAGGTTCTCCGATCTCCAATGGCCCCAACTCGGCGGCCTGAACGAACGGCTGCAGGCACTCCCTAGCTGGGGGTTGCCGGTCGGTGCGGCCGTCGCTGCCCTCGTCCTTGGCTTCGGCGGCTGGATGGCCCTGAAACCGCGGGTCAGCGAGGTGGAAACGGCCGCCAGCAGCGCCCTGGTTCAACCCGAAACCCCAGCACCAGCCCCACTCGAAGCCCCCTTCCCGCTCAAGGCGCCCGACCCCAGTGCCGGCCAACTGCAGGGCCTACTGGAGGCCTGGTTGACGGAAAAAGCCGCAGTGCTCGCCGGTGGAGCCCCCAGCGAATCCCTGGCAGATCTGGCCAGCAGCGATCAAATCCAGCGTCTGCAGCGCCAAAGCCAGGCCAACCGCCAGCGCGGGGCCACTGAAACCGTCAAGACCACCATCACCGGCTTCAAGGTCAGCGACCGCTCCCCCGTCCGCATCGCCGCTCAGGTGGTACTGACCTACAGCGATGAACGCAAGAGCAGCACCGGTCAGGTCCTCAGCAGGACTCCTGAAATGACCCTGCGCAACACCTACATCTTTGGCCGCAGGAACGGCAGCTGGCAGCTCGTGGCCTACAAGCCCACCGCCAAGAACTGACGCGCCCGACCCGCTGCCGAGACGGTCGCTTTTTACGATCACTCGATCACAGGCGCCCCCATGTTCGACGAGCTCTCCCAACGGTTTGAAGATGCCGTCAAGAACCTGCGCGGTCAGGGGGCCATCAACGAGGGCAACATCGACGGTGCCCTCAAGGACGTGCGCCGGGCCCTGCTGGAAGCCGACGTCAGCCTTCCGGTGGTCAAGGACTTCGTCGAGGAGGTCCGCAAGAAGGCCCTAGGGGAAGAAGTGGTGCGGGGCATTAGCCCCGACCAGAAATTCATTCAGGTCGTTCACGAGCAACTCGTGGAGACCATGGGAGGCGAGAACGCACCCCTGGCCCCTGCCGGCAAAGAGGGCGCCCCGGCGGTGGTGCTGATGGCGGGCCTGCAGGGCGCCGGTAAAACCACCGCCACCGCCAAGCTCGGCCTGCACCTCAAAGAAAAAGGACGCAGGGCACTGCTGGTGGGGGCCGACGTCTATCGGCCCGCGGCCATCGAGCAGCTCAAAACCCTGGGCGGCCAGATCGGCGTTGAGGTCTTCAGCCTCGGCACCGACGCCAAACCGGAAGCCATCGCCGCCGCCGGCATTGAGAAGGCCAAGGCCGAAGGCTTCGACACCGTCCTGGTGGACACCGCCGGCCGCCTCCAGATCGACACCTCGATGATGGAGGAGATGGTCCGGATCCGCGAAGCCGTCCAGCCCGATGAGGTGCTGCTGGTGGTCGATTCGATGATCGGCCAGGAGGCCGCCGAACTCACACGGGCCTTCCATGATCAGGTGGGCATCACCGGTGCGGTGCTGACCAAGCTCGACGGCGATTCCCGCGGCGGGGCGGCCCTCTCGATCCGCAAGGTCAGCGGCGCACCGATCAAATTCATCGGCACCGGCGAAAAGGTCGAGGCACTCCAGCCCTTCCACCCCGAGCGGATGGCCAGCCGCATCCTCGGCATGGGCGATGTCCTCACCCTGGTGGAGAAGGCCCAGAAGGAGGTCGAGCTGGCCGACGTGGCCAAGATGCAGCAGAAGCTCCAGGAAGCCACCTTCGACTTCTCGGACTTCATCAAGCAGATGCGCCTGATCAAGCGCATGGGCTCCCTGGGCGGCCTCATGAAAATGATCCCGGGGATGAACAAGATCGACGACGGGATGCTCAAGCAGGGCGAAGAGCAGCTCAAGAAGATCGAAGCGATGGTTGGCTCCATGACCGAAGCCGAGCGCTGCGACCCCGACCTGCTGGCCGCCAATCCCTCCCGCCGGCGCCGGATCGCCAGCGGCAGTGGCCACACCCCCGCGGATGTGGACAAGGTGCTGCAGAACTTCCAGCAGATGCGGGGCTTCATGCAGCAGATGACCCGCGGCGGTGGAATGCCCGGCATGCCCGGAATGCCCGGCATGGGCGGAATGCCCGGGATGCCTGGAATGGGCGGAATGTCCGGCATGGGTGGAATGGGTGGCCGCGGTGGCGGCGGGATGCCCAAGGCCCCCAAACCCGCCAAGAAGCGCAAAGGCTTCGGCGAGCTCTAGGGGGTCACCCCAGAGAGTATTGTTGTCGTTTGCGCCCGATTCCCTGGGGAATCAACGCGCGTTTATCCAGTCAGCAAGGCAAGGCCACAATGATCAAGCTCCGCCTGAAGCGGTTCGGTAAGAAGCGGGAAGCGAGCTTCCGCCTGGTGGCCTGCAACAGCACCTCACGCCGCGACGGTCGTCCCCTTGAGGAGCTGGGCTTCTACAACCCCCGCACCAAGGAGACCCGTCTCGACACCGAGGCCATCCGCGCCCGTCTCGCCCAAGGCGCCCAGCCCACTGAGGTCGTGCAGACCCTGCTCGAGCGCGGCGGTCTGATCGAGAAGAAAGTGCGTCCCTCCGTGGTCGTCGGCCAGAAGAAGCAAGCCGCCATCCGCGAGGCTGCTGCCAAGCAGGCCGCTAAGGAAGCTGCCGAAGCCAAGGCTGCTGAGGCCGCTGCTGCTGCAGAAGCCGCCGCTGCCGCCGAAGAGGCTCCCGCTGAAGAAGCAACTGAAGCCTGAGGCCCTCCCCCATGCCCGGGGCTGAAAGCCTCACGGCCTTCACCATCGACCTTCCCGACCAGGACGCCGCCATGGCCCTGGCCGGTGAAGCTGAGTCGACCCTGCATCGCCTCGAAGCCCTGACTGGTGCTTCGTTGGTGCTGCGGGGTCTTTCGCTGCAACTGCGCGGCCGGCCGACCCAGCTGGAGCGGGCCGCCGGCCTAGTGGAACTGCTGCGTCCCCTTTGGCAGGAAGGCCAAGGCATCACCCAGGTGGATGTGCAAACCGCCCTCTCCGCCCTGGATACGGGCCGAGGCGAAGAGCACCAGCAGCTGGGGAAACAGGTGCTGGCCCGCAGCCAGAGCGGGAAGCTGCTGCGTCCCCGCACCCTCAAACAAAAGACCTACGTCGAGGCGATCGAACGCCACGACCTCACCTTCGCCCTCGGTCCAGCCGGCACCGGCAAGACCTTCCTGGCGGCCGTTCAGGCGGTCCGAGCCCTGCAGGAGCGCAAGGTTGAGCGGCTGATCTTGACCCGCCCGGCCGTAGAGGCCGGCGAGCGACTGGGCTTTCTGCCTGGGGATCTGCAGCAGAAGGTGGACCCCTATCTGCGGCCCCTCTATGACGCCCTGCACAGCCTGCTGGGACAGGAGCGCACCGCGGCGCTGATCGAGAAGAACGTCATTGAGGTGGCGCCGCTGGCCTACATGCGGGGCCGAACCCTGGCGGAGGCCTTCGTGATCCTCGATGAGGCGCAGAACACCACCCCCGCCCAGATGCGCATGGTGCTGACCCGCCTGGGGGAGGGCTCAAAGATGGTCGTCACCGGAGACCCCACCCAGATCGACCTGCCCCAGGGGCAGTTGAGCGGCCTGATCGAAGCCGCTCAAGTCCTGGAGGGGGTCGAGGGCATTGCCGTCTGCCGGCTCAGCGCCGCCGATGTGGTCCGCCATCCGCTGGTGCAGCGCCTGGTCACCGCCTACGCCGCCCGGGATGCGGCCAAGGCCCGGCGTTAGTCGGGGGATCCACACCCCCAAAGGGCACACAAGCTGGAGATCGCTGGCAGGATGAAGCCAGTCATCCTCTGTGCCATGCCGGCCAGCAGCAATTTCCAGGAGGCCATCCGCGAGGCGCAATCGAGCGCCCTCGTGGGGCCCAACGTGGTCAATAAGGCGCTGCCCTACGTGGGCGGCGGCATGGTGCTTACCGCCGGTGGCGTGATGGGCGGCCTGGCTCTGTTG
Source organism: Synechococcus sp. CB0205 (assembly GCF_000179255.1). Lineage (NCBI taxonomy): Bacteria > Bacillati > Cyanobacteriota > Cyanophyceae > Synechococcales > Synechococcaceae > Synechococcus > Synechococcus sp. CB0205. Next base: position 5,966 of record NZ_ADXM01000038.1, on the reverse strand, counting down.
GCCAGCAACCCCGCCAGCTTCATACCCCTGTTCTGGGTGGCCCTGATTGGCAACTTCATCCTCTTCTTCGTGGCCCAGAACGTGGCCCTGAAGGCGAACAACAGCACCGCGCTGCCGCTGATGGCGGCCTACAGCCTGATCACCGGCTTCACCCTGAGCGGCATCGTCGCCCTGGCCATCGGCACCGCCGGTATCGGAGCCATCGGCACCGCGGCTCTGGCCACCGGCGTCACCTTCGTGGCCGCCTCGGTCATGGGCCGCCGCATGAGCGACAGCGTCGGTCAGGCCCTCAGCGGCGTCGTCGGCCTGGGCATCCTCGGCCTGGTGATCGCCATGGTCGTCCAGATCGTTGGCGGCATCTTTGTGCCCGGCTTTGGCATGGGCGGCATGGAGCTGCTGATCGCCGGTTTCGGCACCGTGATCTTCGTGGGCGCCGCCTTCGTGGACTTCTACACGATGCCCCGCACCTACAGCGACGACCAGTACCTGGCCGGTGCGCTGAGCATGTACCTGACCTACATCAACCTCTTCATCTTCATCCTGCGTCTGGTGATCGCCCTCAACGGTGGCGGTCGCCGCGACTGATCCCGTTCCCTGGTTCATCCAAGCGCCCCAAACGGGGCGCTTTTTTGATGCGCCGAGGGGGCGCCTCAGCCCTCCGCCACGGCCAGCACCGCCTCAGCAATCGCCGCGGTCTGAGCCGCGTCATACCCCCAGCGTTTGAGGAAGGCCACGTCCTCACCGCGGCCCTCGGTCGCCTCCAGCAGGACTTCCAGGCGGGCCTTCACGGCCTCAGGCTCCAGCAACCGCAGCAGTTCGGTGCAGCGCGCCTGCACCCGCTCCGATCCCGCCTGCTGCGCCTCATCGGCATTGCGCCCGTGATGCAGCGCCATGGCCGTGCTCATCGCCAGATTGCGGGCACTGAGATCCACCACGCCATCGCCGGCCTGGCGCAGGGCCAAGACCACCGGGTCCGGCAGACGATCCATCAGCGGGCAATCCCCCGCCAGGGAGACCACAAAGAACCCCCGCGCGCCATCCCGGCTGGCCACCAGCTCAGAGACCCGATCGCCAATCACCTCATCGCTGAGTTCACCGTTTTCCCAGAGCCCCAGCCACTGGGCTGTGATCTCCATCGCCTGTTGAAACGTGGGCTCCAGCGGGGCGGCTTCGGTCATGGGGAGGTTGAACTGCCAAGGTGAGGCTATGGAGTCACACGACCAGCTGCCGCCTTTGCCAGATCTGAGCGATCTGCCGGCCGAGGCCATGGCGGGGGGCTTCAGCCTGGGGCAAAGCCCCGAAGGATTTCGCTCGGGCTTTGTCGCCCTGGTGGGACGGCCCAACGTGGGCAAGTCCACCCTGATGAATCAGCTGGTGGGAGAGAAGGTGGCGATCACCTCCCCCGTCGCCCAGACCACACGCAACCGGCTGCGGGCAATCCTCACCACCCCCACAGCCCAGCTGGTGCTGGTGGACACCCCTGGGATCCACAAGCCGCACCACCTGCTGGGGGAGCGGCTTGTGCAGACCGCCCGCGGTGCCATCGGCGAAGTCGATCAGGTCCTGCTGCTGGTGGATGGCAGCCAGGCCGCCGGCCGAGGCGACGGCTTCATCGTGGAACTGCTGGAGCGCATCAAGGTGCCGGTCCAGGTGGCGCTGAATAAATCCGACCTGGTGGACCCGGCCCAGGCCGCCGAGCTGGAGGCCAGCTACCGCGAGCTGGTGCCCGGTTGGCCCCTGCACCCCGTCAGCGCCCTCAACGGCGAGGGGACCGAGGCCCTGGTTAGTGCCCTCGCCGCGGAGCTTCCTGAAGGACCTCACCTTTATCCCCCGGATGCGGTCAGCGACCAGCCGGAGCAGCTGCTGCTGGCGGAGTTGATCCGTGAGCAGGTGCTGCAGCACACCCGCGAGGAGATCCCCCACTCCGTCGCCGTTCAGATCGAGCGGGTCGTGGATGACAAGGAACGCACCGCTGTGCTGGCCACCGTCTTGGTCGAGCGCAACAGCCAGAAGGGCATCCTGATCGGCAAAGGCGGCAGCATGCTGCGCCAAATCGGGACGGGCGCCCGGCAGCAGATGCAGAAACTGATCGCCGGTCCGGTCTACCTGGAGCTCTTCGTCAAGGTCGTTCCAAACTGGCGCCGCAACTCCTCACGACTGGCGGAATTGGGCTACCGCGGCGACAGCTGAGAGAATTGCCGCCATGAGCGACAACGCCTCCTTCCCCCCCGACTCGATCGAAGCCTTCCTGCGCTTCTGCGACGGCGAGTGGATGAGCCTTCGGTCCCGTTTCGTGCTGGGCGATGACAGCGACGCCGGTGAGGGCGACGAGTGGCACAGCAGCGAGCGCGGAGAACTGGTGGTCCGCTACCTCGAGGGCAACCCCGGCGGGCTGAGCGTCGGGCCCAAGGAACAGGCGCCCAAGCAGCTGCAGTTTCAGGCCGATGGGCAGTTCCACGCCGGAGAGCAGCAGGGCCGCTGGACCCTCTGGCCCGACAGCAGCCTGGAGCTGGTGATCGAGCGCGATGGCAACGAGATCCGCGAGCGGATCTGGTTCAACAAGCCCAACCTGCGACTGCGCTCCACCATCGAGCAACCGGCCGATGGCACCCCCGGCCGCGCCAGCTTCAGCTCTGAGATTCGCCGGGTGAGCCGGCCCGCCGCCTGAGCGATGCGTCTCGATGTGGTCAGCCTGACCCCGGAGGCCCTCGCGCCGCTGCAGGGTCTTGGGGTCATCGGCCGCGCCTTCGCCGCCGGCCGTGCTGAGCTCCACGTTCACAACCCCCGGGATTTCGCCACCGACCGCTACCGCAAGGTGGACGACGAGCCCTATGGGGGCGGTGCCGGCATGGTGCTCAAACCCGAGCCGGTCTTTGCCGCCTACGAATCGATCCCAACCCAGCCGCGCCGGCGCACCCTGTTGATGTCGCCCCAGGGGCAACCCCTACGCCAGCAGGATCTGCGGCGTTGGGCTACGGACTACGACCAGCTGGTCTTCCTCTGCGGCCACTACGAAGGATTCGACGAACGCATTCGCTCCCTGGCCGATGAGGAGGTCTCGATCGGCGACTTCGTGCTGACCGGGGGTGAACTGCCGGCGATGACGATCATCAATGGTGTCGTGCGTCTGCTGCCGGGCACCGTCGGCACCGAGGCCTGCCTGGAGGAGGAAAGCCACAGCGCCCTGCTTCTGGAGCACCCCCACTACACCCGCCCGGCCGACTTCCGCGGCATGACCGTCCCGGAGGTGCTGCGCAGCGGCGACCACGGCGCCATCGCCCGCTGGCGCGCCGATCAACAACAGCAGCGCACCGAAGAGCGCCGGCCCGATCTCTACGCCCGCTGGCAAGAGCAGCAGCAACAGCAGTGAGCCGTTAGGCCTCGGGCTTCTGCAGCCCCTTGAGGGCGCCGAGCAGGGCCGCCGGGCTTTGCGGGTCGACCATCAGCACGCTGCCGCCAGGGGCCTGGGCCATCGATTCGCCCATGGTCATCCAGTCGCCCGCGAGCAGCAGGCGCATCGCCTCCGCCGCCTCGGGATCCGCCTGCATCGCCTTGGCTAAACGAGTGGCGGCATCAGCGCGGGCCTGGGCCAAGAGTCCCTGCTGCTTGGCCTGGGCCTCCGCCTCCAGCAGCAGGGCTTCCTGCTTGGCCCTGGCATCGAGCACCAAAGCCTCGGCGCGGCCCCGGGCTGCGTTGAGCTGGGACTCCTTCTCGCCTTCTGAGCGCAGGATCGCGGCGCGCTTCTCCCGCTCGGCCGTCATCTGCTGCTCCATCGCCTGCTGCACCCCGCGGGAGGGCTGAATGTCCCGGAGCTCCACCCGCGTGACCTTCACGCCCCAGGGATCGGTGGCGGAATCCAACTCCCGCAGCAGTGCCTCATTCACCTCCTGGCGGGTGGTGAAGGTCTGATCGAGATCGAGCTTGCCCATCTCGGCGCGGATCTGGGTCAGCACCAGATTCACCATCGCCGCCTGCAGGTTGTCGACCGAGTAGTAGGCCCGCTCGTGCTCCAGCAGTTGCCAATAGACCACCGCATCCACCTCGATGGCGACGTTGTCGCGGGTGATGCACTGCTGCGGCGGGATATCCAGCACCCGCTCCTTCAGCGACTCATGGCTGACCACCCGTTCCACCACCGGAAGCACCAGGGAGAGCCCCGGCTGCAGCTGCCGGTCGTACTTGCCCAGTCGCTCCACCAGGCGGGACTGGCCGCCGCTGGTGACCTTGATGCTGTTCAGCCCCAGGAAGGCCATCACCACCAGGGCCGGCAAGCCAAACAGCGCTTCCATTGGCCCAATTGATCCGTTGGCTTCAAGCTAGGCAGCAGCTGCCTGATCGCAACCCCGTGACCGCCCTGCTCTGGTTTCTGCTGGCCCTGGGCCTCCTGGCCCTGGAGTGGCTTGGAGTGGAGTTCGATGGCCTGCTCGCCGCTGCCCTGGCGGCCCTGATGATCTCCCTGCTCAGCGCCTGGCTGCCCCTGAACCTGGGGCCGCAGCTGCTGCTCTTTGCGGGGGGCTCGGTGGCACTCCTGCTCGTGCTGCAGCGCTGGTCAGCGCGCAAGCGGGAACGGGCCATTCGCCAGAGCGAGGGCTCCCAGTACGCGGAGGTCATCAGCGGCTTCGGAGCCGGAAGTGACCAGGGGCGGGTCCTCTGGCACGGCCAGAGCTGGGCAGCGGAGAACCTCGAACCCCGTCAAGCGCTCGAGCCCGGCAGCCAGGTCCTGGTGATGGGGCGTGATGGCACCAACCTGCAGGTGCTACCGGAGGATGCGACGGGCACCTAGGTTCCAAACCCAGGAGCAAGCGTCACCCATGCAGCTGCGGATCGGCAACGGCTACGACATCCACCGCCTGGTGCCCGGTCGGCCGCTGATCCTGGGTGGGCAGCAGCTGGAGCATCCAGACGGATTAGGGCTCGATGGCCACAGCGACGCCGACGTACTGGTGCACGCGATCATGGATGCCCTGCTGGGGGCCCTCTCCCTGGGGGACATCGGCAAGTACTTTCCCCCCGACGATCCCAAGTGGAAGGGCGCCGACAGCCTGGTGCTGCTGGAGCAGGTCGTGGCCCTGGTGACCGAGCGGGGTTGGCGCGTGGTCAACGTGGATTCGGTCGTGATCGCCGAGCGCCCCAAGCTCAAGCCCCACATCGAGGCCATGCGCAGCGCCATCGCGGCCCGCATGGGACTGGAGCCGGATCAGGTGGGCGTCAAAGCCACCACCAATGAAAAGCTCGGTGCCGAGGGCCGGGAGGAGGGGATCTCCTGCCAGGCCGTGGCGCTGCTCCAACAGCCATGAGGCTGCTCGCTAGGGTCGCGGCACTTGTGCTCTGCGTGGCGATGCTGCTGGCCGGCCATCCCGACGTGGCGATCGCCACCAACGCGAAGCCGGGCGGTCAGCTGGAGGTCGTCGTCGTGGAGCACCTGCGCATCAAGGTGCCGGCCGACGGCCGCGCCGCCTGGCTGCAGGCCGAGCAGGGCAGCTGGGAGCCCTGGCTCGAGCAGCAGGACGGGTACCTCGGCCGTGACTTGCTCTGGGACAGCGAGCGGGAAGAGGGCACCCTGCTGATCCGTTGGGCCAGCCGGGAGCAGTGGAAGGCCATCCCCGAGACGGAGGTGGAGGCGGTGCAGGAGCGCTTTGAGCAACTCGCCCGCGAGTCCACAGGCCAAGGCCAGGGCAATCCCTTTCCCTTGGTCTTTGAAGGGGAACTGATCCCCGCGGCATGAGCGAGCAGGCCCGCCTGGATCTGCAACGCCGCCAACGCCTGGGCATGGCCGAGGCGATCTGGGGGGAGCACAAAACCGCCGAACAGATTGCCGCGATCCTGCAGCGGCAACAGGACAGCGGCGAGCTGGCCCTGGCCACCCGGGTCGATCCCGCCAAAGCCCAGGCCGTCGCCGCGCTGCTCGCCCATGACCCGCAGCTGCAGTTCCACAGCGAGGCCCGCTGCCTCAGCCTTGGCGCTGC
>NZ_ADXM01000039.1:0-9636 GCF_000179255.1 Synechococcus sp. CB0205 | reverse complement strand
TCCGCGCTGCTGAGGACCCCGAGTTCGAGACCTTCTACACGAAGAACATTCTTCTGAACGAAGGCCTGCGCGCCTGGATGGCCCCCGCGGACCAACCGCACGAAAACTTCGTCTTCCCTGAAGAGGTTCTGCCCCGTGGTAACGCTCTCTAATCCTTCTCTCTCCGGGATCGGCGGGAAGGACCTCGACTCCACCGGCTATGCCTGGTGGTCGGGTAACGCCCGTCTGATCAACCTCTCTGGTCGCCTTCTCGGCGCCCACGTCGCCCACGCAGGCCTGATGGTCTTCTGGGCCGGCGCCATGATGCTGTTCGAGGTGAGCCACTTCACCTTCGACAAGCCCATGTACGAGCAGGGCCTGATCCTGTTCCCCCACGTCGCCACCCTTGGCTACGGCGTTGGGCCTGGCGGTGAAGTTGTGGATGTCTATCCCTTCTTCGTCGTTGGTGTTCTGCACCTGATCAGCTCCGCCGTGCTCGGCCTCGGCGGCCTGTACCACGCCCTGCGTGGTCCCGAAATCCTGGAGAACTACTCCGCGTTCTTCTCCCAGGACTGGCGGGATAAGAACCAGATGACCAACATCATTGGTTATCACCTGATCCTTCTGGGTGTTGGCGCTCTGCTGCTGGTGTTCAAGGCCATGTTCTTCGGCGGCGTCTACGACACCTGGGCCCCTGGTGGTGGCGACGTTCGCCTGATCACCAACCCCACCCTGGATCCCGGCGTGATCTTCGGCTACCTCTTCCGCGCTCCCTTTGGCGGTGAGGGCTGGATCATCGGTGTGAACTCCATGGAGGACATCATCGGTGGCCACATCTGGCTGGGTCTGACGCTGATCTTCGGTGGCATCTGGCACGTGGTCACCAAGCCCTTCGGCTGGGTGCGTCGCGCCTTCATCTGGAACGGTGAGGCCTACCTGAGCTACAGCCTTGGCGCCCTGAGCTTCATGAGCTTCATCGCCTCGGCCTACATCTGGTTCAACAACACCGCCTACCCCTCGGAGTTCTACGGCCCGACCAACGCCGAAGCCTCCCAGGCCCAGAGCTTCACCTTCCTGGTGCGTGACCAACGCCTCGGCGCCAACATCGGCTCCGCCATGGGTCCCACCGGTCTGGGTAAGTACCTGATGCGCTCCCCCACCGGCGAGATCATCTTCGGTGGTGAGACCATGCGCTTCTGGGACTTCCGTGGTCCTTGGCTGGAGCCCCTGCGTGGCCCCAACGGCCTGAGCCTCGACAAGCTCCAGAACGACATTCAGCCCTGGCAAGTGCGCCGCGCGGCTGAGTACATGACCCACGCCCCCAACGCGTCTCTGAACTCTGTGGGCGGCATCATCACCGAGCCCAACTCGGTGAACTTCGTGAACCTCCGTCAGTGGTTGGCTGCGACTCAGTTCGTTCTCGCCTTCTTCTTCCTGGTGGGTCACCTCTGGCACGCCGGCCGCGCCCGCGCTGCTGCTGCTGGCTTCGAGAAGGGCATCGACCGTCAGGCCGAGCCCACCCTGGCCATGCCTGACCTCGACTGATTCCTTTCAGCGATCGTCCCTCAGCCCTCGCCCTTCGGCGGGGGCTTTTTTTGTGGCCTTTGTGGCACTGTTTATCGGCTGAGCGATCAGCAGTAGACGATCAGGCACGCATCGGCAACCTGGGTGGAGCCATTGAGCGCTCTGGTGCAAAGCCAGCTCACCAGTGATCGAATCTGGCGGGTGCTGAACACCGCCGAACGCAACGGTCAACGCTGCGGCGGTCCCGTGCTGCTCTCGGGGCTGGTGGTTGGGGCCGGCATCGTTGAGCTGAGTGCCGGCCCCCTTGGACAGAACAGTCGCTTCAGCCTGGAGCTGCTGACCTTGCTGGTGCTGCAGTTGGTCGGACCGCTGCTGGTCTCGCTGCTGGCGATGGCGCTGATGATGCCGAACTGGCTGGATCGCGTCGAACGCCACGGCTCCAGGGCCTGGCTGATCAGTGTTCCAGCCTCGGCACTGCTCGCCGCGGTTCTGCTGGTGCTCTTTTTGATCTCCTCGCTCTGCGCGGGGGCGTTGACCACACCCCGCAGTGACCTCATTGGAGAAGCGCAGGCGCTGCTCAGCGGCGTTGCCTTGCAGGATGTCCTGCGGGCCATGCTGCGCTGCTCGTTCTTCCTGGCCGGCATCTGCGCCTGGAGTCAATGGCGGGGCTACCAGGAACTCAAACGCAAACGGCATCCGGCCTTGATGGTCAGCAATCTCTTGATCGAGGGACTGATGGTTCTCTTTGCCCTCAAGCTGCTCTGGATCACGGTGTTGGATCCCATCCGTCTGCAGGCGAGCTCCCTATGACGATGCCGAATCCACCGACGCGGAGTCACGAGAAACTCCTCTTTCTTGGCTCTGGTGCCGTGCTGCTGGGAGCCTTGATCATTGGCTTGGCGCGTGAGCAGCACTGGGGCCAACGCTTTTTAAACCTACGCTTGGTGGCGGCCAATGCCAGTGGCATCAGGCCCGGCCAGGCGGTTCAGATCTCAGGCATGCAGGTCGGTCAGGTGCGCTCCCTGGAGATGCTGCCCAACGCCAAGGTGCAGGTGAAGTTTCAAATTGACGAGCGATTTGCGCCGTTGGTGGGACCACGCAGCACGGCCAGCCAAGGGCAGCAAGGTCTTGTCGGGGAGCACTTCCTGGTGGTCAGTCCGGATCCGCAGCCCTGGCCGGTGAGCCTGGAGAAGCACGGCATGCGCGACACGACCCTGCCCTATGAGCAACCGCCCGCCATCAGCAGCCTGATGGTGGATCTGCATCAAACCCAGAAAGCCCTGCAGGCCACCTTGAACAACACCATCAAACTCACGGCAGAGGATGTTCCCGACACCCTGCGCGAGATCCGCAAAACCCTCGGGAGCGTCGACAACCTCAGCGGCGTGGTGCAACGGGAGACCGCAGCGACAGCACCCACCCTGCGCAAAATGCTCACGCAAATCAGCGCCACCGGTGCCAGTGCCGAGGCCACCTCCAATCGTGCTCAGCAGGTGCTGGAGCAAACCCAGCCAATCCTGGTGAACACCTTGAAGGAGCTTCAGCAACTCAGCAGCATCAGCCGGAAACTGCTGCAGCTGTTGGTTGGCATCGGTGGGCTTGAGGAAGCGCCGAAGGACCGTTAGTCGAGCGACTGCATCAGGGCATCGGTCATCCGGATCTCGCAGTTGCTAACGAAGATGCCAAAGCCCGTGCCTTGGAAGGCGATGGAGTTCATGTAAACGCAGGCATTGCGGCGGGCCTGCTGAAACGCAGCCAGCTGATCCTCGGGATCCGCGCTGGTCTTAAAGAAGCCCGTCAGGTTGTCCTTCCAGAGCGTGGGGAACTGACCGCCGGGCATCTCGGCAGCATCCGCTGCCACCTTCTGCATGGCCAGAGCCAAGTCCCGATCCTTCTGCTCAAGAACCTTGGCGATGCACAGCGATGTCTCCACCGTGCTCATGGTGTGGGCACAGGGATTGGGCTGGGCCGCCACTGGCTGGGTACTCCCCGCCAAAGCAGCCAGTGCGAACAGGGAAGCCCAGCAGAAGCGAAGTCGTGGTTGATGGAACATGGCGACTTGTACGGAGCGTTTCAGAAGCACTGAGGGATGGGGGCCAACACATCGAAGCGCAGGCGCGCGCTTCATTCGAGAACCCGAGCCGGTCCCGTGCAGACCCAGGAGCGATCAATCCCCGTTGCGCTCAGGAACGCACTGTCGCCATAAAACGTCGGCCGGCCGGCGGGCGTCTGACGGCTCTGGACGCGCCAAAGCTGACGCTCGCAACTGACGCTGATGGTCAGGCTCCCCCCATCGCTCTGGGGGATGCGCAACAAACGCATCCCGTCATAGAGGCCCAGGGGTTGGGCCTTGAGCTGCTTGAGCAAGACCGCCAGGGCCTGGGGAGGCCTGGGGCTTTGGGCCTGCACCGGCAGCGCCGCCATCCAGCCCGCGCTCAGGAGGGCCAGGCTGAGGCTTAGACGTCGACCCATCAGCCCAGGAGGAATTGCCTGAATTCTGCTGAGACCACGACGAAGCGCCAGCCGTCGCAACGATCCCTCAGAAGCTCAGGTTGAGGACGTTGTAGCCCTGCGGTCCTGAGGGCTTCTTGAACTCCAGGGGCAACAGCGCATCGTCTGCCACCTCGACGCTATGGCGGGCTGAGGCATCCTCCATGTAGGCCTGCTCGGCCATCAGTCCGTGGTCGGCAGTCGGCAGAACTGTGGAGAGCTGGATCGGCTCCATGGCGTTGGCGTTCAGCGTCAGTCCGCTACCAACCAGGAGGCTGCAGGCTGCTGCAAGCGCGAAGGTCTTCATGGCCAGGTGTGTGAGGAGGGCCTTGTCTTCGCAATAGCTACGGCCAAAGAAAAATGGCAACAGTGGATTTCGGCAAGGCTTCAGGCCGCGCTCAACCACTGCCGCAGCAAGGGAAGACTCAGGCCAATGACGTTGGAGAAGCAGCCATCCAGGCGCTCCACCAGGCAGCCGCCGCGGCCCTCCAGGGCAAAGCCACCGGCGCACTGCAGTGGTTCACCCGTCGCCACATAGGCCTCGATCTCGGCGTCGCTCAGATCAGCAAAGAGCACCCGAGTGGTCACCGCGGCCACCCGCTCGCCCCCTGCTGGATCCAGCAGGGCATGGCCGGTGTGCAGCTCCCCCCAGGCGCCGCGCATCCGCCGCCAGCGGCTGATGGCCTCCTGGGGATCCGCGGGTTTGCCAAAGACCTCCCCGTCAAACGCCAGGACCGAATCACAGCCCAGCACCGCCGAGACCTCCCGACCGAGCCCGCTCTGCAGCACCGCCCCCGCCTTCGCCCGGGCCAGGAGCTGCACCAACTGCGCCGGATCGGGGTGGCCGATGGCCTCCTCATCCACCCCGCTGACCTGCACCCGATGGGGGATCGCCGCCTGCTCCAGCAAGCGCCGGCGGGCGGGAGAGGCAGAGGCCAACAGCAGCACAGCCGGTCCTTGAGCTCGGCCCACTCTGGCAAGGGTCTCGGGCGGTAGGAGCCAGCCGATGACCACAATGAAGGGACCCCAGCGCTCCCGTTGATGCAGCCCCGCCTTAGCCAGCAGGAGCAACGGGCGCTGATCCGGGCCAAGCGGGCCGTGCGCTGCCTTCCCTTTCGGCGCCGCTTCTATGAGGAACTCGAGCGGGAGGCCCTCAGCAGCACGCAGCTCGCGGCTCGCTCCGACTGGACTGCTCTCAGCTGCCGGCGTCTCTCAGCCAACCACTGCGAATACCTGCTGATCTGGCTGATCCAACTCGGGGTGCTGCGCCGCGAGGTCGATGGCCAGGGCCTGACCGAACGGGTCCGCCTGACGCCCCTCGGGCGAGTCGTGCTCTCGGACTGGCCCGGAGAGATCCCCAGCGCCAGCCTCCCCTCCCGCCTGCGCCACTGGATCAAGCAGCACTGGCCGAGGCTTTGAACAACCCCACCCCCTTGATGGTGCTGGGCACCAGCAGCGGTGCCGGCAAGTCCCTGATGACGGCCGCCCTCTGCCGGGTGCTACGGCGCCGGGGGGAGACACCCCTGCCCTTCAAGGGGCAGAACATGAGCAACAACGCCTGGGTGGATCAGGCCGGCGGCGAGATGGCCTACTCCCAGGCCCTGCAGTCCTGGGCGGCGGGACTGGATCCCGCCTGTGCCATGAACCCCGTGCTGCTCAAGCCCCAGGGGGACAGCACCAGCGAGGTCATCCACCTGGGGCAGTCGGTCGGCAGCTGCCGCGCCGAGCACTACTACCGCGATTGGTTCCGCCCCGGCTGGGCCGCCATTCGCCAGGGCCTCAGCGACCTCAAGGCAAGCCACCCCGGCGGGCGACTGGTGCTGGAGGGGGCCGGCAGTCCGGTCGAGGTCAACCTGCAACCACGGGACCTGACCAACCTGCGCCTGGCGCAGTACCTGCGGGCCAACTGCCTGCTGGTGGCCGACATCGAACGGGGCGGAGTTTTTGCCCAGTTGGTCGGCACCCTGGCGCTACTGCGGCCGGTCGAGCGTCCGCTGATTCGGGGTCTACTGATCAACCGCTTCCGCGGGCGCCGCGAACTCTTTGATGAGGGCCGCCGCTGGCTCGAGGCCAACACCGGCATCCCCGTACTCGGCGTCATGCCCTGGCTGGATGAACTTTTCCCCCCGGAGGACTCCCTCGATCTGCTGGAGCGCCGCGGCCGCAAACGGGGTGCCGAGCTGGAGATCGCCGTGCTCAAGCTGCCCTCGCTGAGCAACTTCTCCGACCTCGACCCCCTCGAGGCCGAGCCCACGGTGCAGCTCAACTGGATTGCTCCGGGCCAGGAGCTGGGGCGCCCTGATGCCGTGGTGGTGCCCGGCAGCAAACAAACCCTTCGAGACCTGGCGGCCCTACAGGCCAGTGGCCTAGGGGAGCAACTCTCGGTCTATGCCTCCCAAGGGGGAGCCGTGCTGGGCATCTGCGGCGGCATGCAACTGCTCGGGCGTGAACTCCTCGATCCCCAAGGCCTGGAAGGGGGTGCCGGCTCGAGCCACGGCGGCCTAGGGCTCCTGCCGCTGCGCACGGTCTTTGGAGAGGTCAAGGCGCTGCGGCAATGCAGCAGCCCGGCCTTCTGGCCAGATGCTGCTGAAGCCGCCCTATTGGAGGGCTTTGAGCTGCACCGCGGTGCGACCTCAGCCCTGGAGCCCTGCCAAGCCCTGGCGGAGGATCCCTCCCTCGGCTGGGTCGCGGGCAGTACGGCGGGCACCTATCTCCATGGTGTCTTTGAGAGTGGCCCCTGGCGCCGGCGCTGGCTCAACCAGCTCAGGGCACGTAAGGGGTTGCCATTGCTTAGTGAACGCCAACCTCACCACAGCCGTCAGCGGGAGGCACTACTCGATCGCCTCGCCGATGCCTTCGAGCAACACGTCAACCTGGAGCCCCTGCTTAAGCCATGAAGGACGTCCTGATCCAGTGGCCCAATGGACAGCAGACCCGCTGCAATGTGGGGAAGGATTGGCTGCAGGCTGCGCGCGAGGCCGGTTTCTCAATCCCCACGGGCTGCCTCGGCGGCAGTTGCGGCGCCTGCGAAATCGATGTCAACGGCAAGACCATCCGGGCCTGCATCGCCACCGTTCCCGCCAGTAAAAGCGGTGAGCTGAGCGTGGAGCTGGCGAGTGATCCCTACTGGTGATCGCGCTGAATTAAGCCACCCCCCAGCACCATCTCGCCGGCGTAGAACACCGCCGCCTGGCCCGGGGTGATCGAGAACTGCTCCTCGGCGAACTCCAGGCGGCAGCGGTGCGGTCGGTCGGCCGCGCGGTCGGACTCGGTCTCCGGCAGGGGAATCAATCGGGCCTGCTGGGGTCCACTGCGGTAGCGCACCTGCACCTCCACATCGAGCGGCTCAGTGGGTGGCGCGATGGAGACCCAGTTGACCGCGCCCACCACGGCCTCGCCGCGGGCCGCATCCCGGCGGGGGGCCACCACCACCTGGTTCATCACGCCATCCAGGCGGACCACATGCAGCGGCTCACTCCAGGCCACGCCCAGGCCCTTGCGCTGGCCAATCGTGAAGTGCTCGATGCCGTCGTGCTCCCCCACCACCTGGCCATCGGCCAGCACGATCTGCCCCGGGCGTGGCGGCAGGTAGGCATCCAAGAAGGCCTTCATCGAACCGTGGTGGTCCGCCAGACAGAGGTCCTGGCTCTCGGGCTTCTGGGCCGTGCGCAGCCCATGACGATCCGCCTCCAGGCGGGTGTCGGGCTTGGTCAGCTCGCCCAGGGGAAACACCAACCGACCCAGGGCCTCCTGGGGCAGGTCATAGAGGAAATAACTCTGGTCCTTGCGCTCGTCCAAGCCGCGCAGCAGCTGATGGCGGCCGTTCTCGCTCTGGTCGCCGTGGCGCACCCGGGCGTAGTGCCCCGTCGCGATTCGATCGATCTTCCGCTCCTCCTTGGCCCAGCGCAACATCGGCCCGAACTTCACCTCCCGGTTGCAGCGCGAGCAGGGCAGCGGAGTGACACCGGCCTCATAGCCCTGCACCAGGAAATCAACGATCTGCTCCTTGAAGTGCTCGCGGAAATCCACCACGTGGTGGGGCACCTCCAGCTGCTCGCAGACCCCAGCGGCATCCACGAGACCCTCGGCGCAGCAGGCGCCCTTCCCGCTCATCAGCCAGAGGGTCAGCCCCTCCACCTCCCAGCCGGCCTCCACCAGCAGGGCCGCCGTTAGGGAGCTGTCCACGCCGCCGGACAGCCCCACGGCCACCCGGTGCTCCCCCGGCCACTGGCGCAGCCGCTCAATCGCCAGCGCCCCCGCCTCCGTTGCCGCCACGGAGGCCTCAGATGCAACGGGAACAGCGGAGAAGCGCGCCAATGCCAACGGTGGCTGTTCTCTCCATCATGGAACTGACGCCGTCAGTGCTGTTTTGGCCTCGTCCTGTTGGCCCCCACGCGACGCCGAGCACCTGCTGGTCAGCGGCCAGCAGATGGCCGGACTCGAGCAGGTGCTCTTCGAGCACGGCCTGCCGGTGGAGGCTCTGATGGAGAAGGCCGCCCTGGCCATCAGCCGGCGGCTGCAGGACCCCGATCTCTGGCCAGAGCTTCAAGCGCGGGGGGTGCTGGTGCTGGTCGGCCCCGGCCACAACGGCGGCGATGGCCTGGTCATCGCCCGGGAGCTGCACCTCGCCGGCATCCCCGTACGGCTCTGGTCTCCCTTTGAACGGCGCAAGCCCCTCACCGAGAACCACCTGCGCCATGCCCTCTGGCTGGGAATTCCCCAGCTCACCAGCCCGCCCGACCCGAGTGATCCGGCCCTCTGGATCGATGCGCTCTTTGGCATCGGCCAAAGCCGGCCCCCGGGAGATGCCCTGGAGTCCCTGCTGACGCAGCGCCAACGGCATCAACCCCAGCGGCTGATCGCCATCGACGCCCCCACGGGCCTCTGCGCCGATCGCGGCCTGCCCCTGGGTCAGACCGCCGCCACCGCCGGGCGGACCCTGAGCATCGGCCTGATCAAACAGGGGCTCATCCAAGACAGCGCCCTGGCCTGGACCGGAGCACTCGAGCGCATCGACCTGGGGCTTCCCGCTGCCCTGCTGGAGCAACTGCCCGCGCAGCAGCCTCTTGGCCTAGGCCCCAGCGACCTCGATGGCGCCCCCTGGCCCAGGCCCGCTGCCGCGGCCTCGAAATACCAGCGGGGGCGCCTCCTGGTCGTCGCCGGCAGCGATGCCTACCGCGGTGCCGCCCTGCTCGCTCTGCTGGGGGCCAGCGCCAGTGGCCTCGGCAGCCTGCGGGCCGCCGTCCCCGTGGCCGTCGCCGATCAGCTCTGGAGCCAGCTCCCTCATGCGGTGCTCTCCGCCCGGCTGCCCAGCCGCGGCGATGGGTCCCTGGATCTCAGCGCGCTCGCCCCCTCAGTCCTGGAGCGGCTGGATGCCCTGGTCATCGGCCCGGGCATCGGCAACACGGCAGACGATGCAGCGATCTGGGAGACGCTGCAGGCTTTCCCTGGCCTACTGGTCCTCGATGCCGATGGCCTCAACCGCCTCGCCCAGCGCGCCGCCCTTCCCTGGCTGCGGGGCCGCTCGGGCCCCAGCTGGCTCACCCCCCATCCCGGCGAATTTCAGCGCCTCTTCCCCGATCTCACCGGACTGCCGCCGCTGGAGGCCTGCGCGGCGGCGGCCCAGCAGAGCGGCTGCTCCGT
>NZ_ADXM01000040.1:0-10555 GCF_000179255.1 Synechococcus sp. CB0205 | reverse complement strand
ATCTAGGCGGCACGGCCCACAAAAAACCCCTGGCCGCTCTGGCCAGGGGTTGAAGAGTGATCAACGACGACGGGGACCGCCAGGACGGTTTCCACCGGGACGGGGGCCGGCGTTGGCGTTGCGCTCGCGGTAGGTGATGCGACCGCGGCTCAGGTCGTAGGGGCTGATCTCCACCAGCACCTTGTCGCCCGCCAGCAATTTGATGCGGAACTTGGTCAGCTTGCCGGCGGCGCGGCAGAGGCATTGGTGGCCAGCGGGCTGCTCGAGGGTGACCAGGTAGAACCCGTTGCCCTGTTCCTTCTCGATGACGCCGGAGGTCTCAATCATGCGCTGCTGCTAGTGGCCAACCCAAGTGCTCACCACAGCTTAGTTGTCGCTAGGGTCGCGGCTCACGATTGTTTTGGCAGCCGGCATGGTTCTCCCCCCCGTTTCGATGGATCTGGGTCTGCTGATGATCTCGATCGGGGTTGTGAATCTCTGGAAGGCTCGCCAGGCCTCCTAAACCCTGACCACCCTTCTGTTCCACAAGCCCTACGGCGTTCTCAGTCAGTTCACCCCTGAAGAGGGCAGTCGCTGGAGTTGCCTGGCCGATTACATCGAGGTTCCCGGTGTCTATGCAGCGGGGCGGCTGGATGCCGATAGCGAAGGCCTGTTGCTGCTGACCAGCAACGGAAGACTGCAGCAGAGGCTGACCGATCCCTCCTGGGGCCACTGGCGCCGCTACTGGAGCCAAGTCGAGGGCGTTCCCAGCGAGGATGCCCTCAACGCCCTGCGCTCAGGGCTGGTGATTCAGGGCCAACGCACCCTGCCCGCCCAAGCGCAGGCCCTGCAGGACCCAGGTTGGCCCGAGCGTGATCCACCCATTCGCGTGCGCCAGAGCATCCCCACCAGCTGGCTGCAGCTGGAGCTCCGGGAGGGGCGTAACCGGCAGGTGCGGCGGATGACCGCGGCCGTCGGACTGCCCACCCTGCGGCTGCTGCGGGTGGCGATGGACCTGATGGATGGAGGCCCACCTCTCAGCCTGGACGGGCTGGCACCGGGCCAGTGGCGATCGGTCAATGACGACGAAGATCGACGGCTTCAATCCCTGCTGCAATCAGGCCGGGGCGGCCGCGCGGGGGGCGGAAAGTCGGGCCGCGCTGGAGGCTGGGGGAAGGGTGGCGTCGCCAAAGCCAAATTCCGGAGATAAGACAGGGGAAACGCGCGCGCTTTCCCATGGACTACGCCGTGCCCCTACTGGTTGCAGGCATTGTGAGCGCTCTGGCTCTCTATGGAGTGCGAGAGTTGATCCGTGAAGTTGCCGTTGTGCTGGCGCACAAAGGCCATGCCGGGAGCAGCTAAGCATTGAGGAGCGCTGGGGATCTGCTTCGAACAGCAGCGGTGCTCAGCTTCTGGGTCCTGCTGGTCAGCACTGCCGTTCTCTCCTCTCAGCTGCGGCTGCAGCGCTCCAAAAACAGCATTGATTTTTGCGCCCAGGACAGCCTGAGCAAGGTCTGCAACTTCCACGCAGTGCTCACGGACTGATTCGGTGAAACAGCTACCTGGCCGCCAACGCCCCCGCTGGATCACGGTCCTGCTGCAGGGTTGCGCCGCCGTGGTGGCCACGATCTGGCTGGCCAGCCTGTTGCCCTATCTGCTGCTAATGGCGCTGGTGGTCAGCCTGATGCTGATCCCGACACTCCGGCGCCTGCGCAAGGAGGCCGAGCAGACGGTCGCCGCGCAACAACGCAATCCCTTCCAGGGGACTCCGCTGGAGCCGTTTTTCGAGAACCTTTACCGCCAAGCGGCCCCACGGCCGATGGTGGATGTCACACCACCCCACCGCAAGCTGATCCGCACCTTCTGGCAGTGGCGCCAACGGCGCTAGATGCGTTCCCGGTGCTTGGTGCGTAGGCGCTCAGTCACCAAGACTCCTTTGGTGCCGAAATCCAGGCCATCCACGAGGGCGACCTCGGCCTCAATGCCCTCGGCCCTGAGCTGCTCGATCAGGCCCTTCATCACCTGCTCCTCCACCAGCTTCTGGTCCAGGCGGTCGGGGGTCAGCGCCTCAAACAAGCGGTTGGTTTTGGCCGCAACGACCTTGGAGGCGTTGGTGATTTTTAAAACCAGCATTCGCCTGAATCGAGGCCGCGCCCGGTAGTCCTAATCGCTTCATCCAGGCTCCGCAATCGCTACGGTCTGCCAAAGGGGGAGATCGGGCGATGGGGGATTCCGAGCAGTTCGTCAAAAACCTCGTGGGCGATGTGCGCCAACTGCTGCGCGCGCCAGCCAATTTGGTCAAGGCGGAACGGGAATGGTCCCTCTCCACAATCTGCGCTGTGATCGATGCCCGAAACAGCGCTCCGCAGGTGGTCACCACCCACGTCGGCACGATCAATTCAGTGCTGGTGGCCAGTAGTGCCCTCGATCACCCCTTATTGCAGTCGTTTCTCAAGCGGGCCAGGGAGAGTGACCCAGAGCGGGCATTAACGGAATTCCTCGACAGTTCCGAGGCGGAGGCCTTCACCGAGGTCTATGAGCGTTATCGCGAAGAGCGCGAAGAAAAGGGCCATGCGGTGTGGTCCGTCGGCGATTCTGCAGCCTTTGTGGCCAAATCACGGGAGGCCTGGAAAGACCGCGAACTGGCCTGCGTTGCGATCACTCCAGGACCAACCAGCAATACCCACGGGGTCCTCACCTTCTCCCTACCCCTGGACTGGCTCTCCTAGCAGGAGAGGCCCTGCTGGTGCTCGATCGCCCACTTGGTGGCTGCCTTTTGGGTCTGCCAAGCCTGCATCAATTGCTTGGCTAGATCGCGTAATTGGTCCGGATCCGTTGTGGCATCCAGAGCGCGATTGAAACGCTCAATCTCAAACTGCTGACCAACCGTGAGTTCGATCGCGTTGGACATTGCGCCTTCAGTCGATGACTGATGGAAACGTATCGGGCTGAACCAAGCAAGACGTAACAGCAGCTACGAGTCAGCGCGATTGTCAGTGTTTCAGGTTGTAAGCAAAGCCACGCCGCCTCGTCCGCGCAGTTGAGAGTGATGGTCTTGCAGATGCAATCCGATGCAGCTGAGTTGGGCCCAACATCTGCAAACGGCCCGACTGATCGAGCGCAGCAGCCATCAGGATTGCGGTACTGCCCTCGCCCTCATGGGCATGGCCCTGCTGGTCCTCAGCGAAGACCTAGCCCGCGCTCAAGAGCAAGAACGGGCTGCGGTCCTGAGCTGACAGCCCCCTCAGGCGCTCTTGAGGTCGCAGTGATCGTCCGCGTGGAGTTCCTGATCGGCCACGAGCAACAGGTCCATCAGGCTGGCGAAGTCATGCTCTGAGAGCTCGCCGCTGGGCTGCCACTTCAGGCAGGTCCTCCGTTCGCAGCTTCCGGATTCTGGGTGCCGTTGATCAGCCATCGTCCCCTCCTCTGGCTGTGGTTCTTTTCCTACGACGAGGGAAAGAGTGGTGTCCAGAGCAGAAATACCGGGCCTTACGCAAACATGAAGACCCGTCCAAGGACTGGCCTGTTAGTGCTGGAGTGGACCAGGCGCAAGCGGTGAGACATGGAACAGCACGGTTCTTCAACTGCAGACCAGGCGGCCGCCGACCGGGACTGGCAGGTGCACAACCCTCGGATCTCCAGCGAGCAACTCGAAGCACTGCGCCAACAGGAAAAGCTGGTGGCCCACCGCCTGCGCCTGCAACAGCAAAAGGATCTCGCGGCCTAAGCAACGGATGTCACGGGTCCTGCGCTGGTTCCTGCTCGGGGCATTGAGCCTGGGAGCTACGACGCCTGGCCGATCCCTTGAACTCAACGGTCAGAGCTATTTCACCCAGCCCCCCTGGAGGGTTGAGTTCACCAAATACGACTGGCTCGTCGACCAGGGGGGGCCTGAATATTTTTTCACCGTCTCACTTGCGCAGAACGCCGGGGCAGATCTCGGGGGACTGGTGATCACCCAAACCTCAGGCAGCGATCAGACCTTCTGGATTGACCCCACACAAACCACGGCGTTCTTCGGGCGCCCGCGCCAAGAGGGGACAGCGATTCCGGTCCGCGCCCAGTTCCATGAACAAAAACGGATCATGCGAGTGGAGTTTCCCGAGCCACCGCCCGCGGGTTCGACGCTGACCGTGGTCCTGCGGCCACCCAACAACCCCTCCCTCAACGACCTCTATCTCTTTGCAGTCGAGGCCCTGCCAGCGGGCCCCAACCCTGCTGCTGCATCCCTGGGCTTCGCCAGGATGGAGATCCTCGATGACTGGGGGCGCTAGAGACTGCTGCCATGGCAAAGGACAGCGGCATCCAGGCTCTGGTGGAGAGCGTGCGCGAGGAGCTAGCGGACATCGCCCGCCAGGCAGAAGCGCAGGCGAGCTGGTCCCTTGCGCTGCCTGTGGCCGTGATCGATGCCCGCAAACCACCCACCCGGGTCTACGCGACGGCGATTGGAACGATCGGATCGGTGCTGCGCATCTCCCGCACCGTGGATCACCCCTTAATCCAACAGCTCTTCGTGCTGCATGAAGAGATCGGACCCGAGCAAGCGATTGAGGCCCTGCTCAACGGAGCCGATGGCGAGGAATTTGCTGAGCTTTGGGAGGAGTACCGGGAAGAGGCCAAAGGCGAGCTGGTCTGGGGGGCGAACGACGCGGCTGCCTTTGTGACCAAGAGCAAGGCCTGCCATCAAGACCATGAACTCGCTCTAGTCGCCTTGGTTCCGGGACACCTCTATTCCTGCGGTGTCCCGATCCGCTCCCTCACCGCCTAGCCCAGGGCGTCCTTCAGCTCACGCACCACCTGGAGCTGCCCGTAGTAGTAGTTGGCGCGGGCACGGCGATCGGCATCCTCCATGCTGTCGACTACGTCAAAACCGACGGTCTGCCAGAGATCACTGCCGCAGGCGCGGCTGACCTCTTCGACGGCCTCTTGCTCAAGCAAACCGAGACGACGCTGCAGGTTCTTGATCTGAGCAATGGCCACCGAGCTACCTCAACACTGAATTGATAGTACAAGCGAACCACTCGCTGCGCCAGAGGGGCGTCAGAAGGGGAGCTTCTTCTTAGCGTCCTTGTCCAGATCGGCCTCCATGTCGCGCAGGCGCTTGAGGATCGTGTCGTAGTACTCCTTCAGGTAGGCCTCCATCTCGGTGGTCTCCGCGGGGTCCAGGCCGAAGGCGGCATAGCTCTCCTCCATCGGAGCCGACAGGGGCTCGCCACCGCCCATCACCTTGTCGAAGGCCAGGCGTTCCGCCACGTTCACGGCGGGCTCAAAGAAGGAGCTGAAGCCCTGCATCAACCGCAGCAGGAAGGGCTGCACGCGAATCACGCGAGCACTCTTGCCGGTGTACTTCTCACACATCTGGGTGATCTCACCGGTGCTCCAGGCCCGATTTCCCACCACCGGGAAGGCCTTGCGGCTGGTCTCCGGGCGAGCCAGGGCGGCCACCGCAAAGCGGGCCAGGTCCTGGGTGTTCATATAGGCAATCGGGGTCGGCGTGCCGCTCACCCAGACGGTCTGGCTTTCCAGAACCGGAATCGCGATCTGACTGATCAGGCCCTGCATGAAGGCCACAGCGCGCAGGATCGTGTAGTCGAAGTCGGAATCGATCAGGGCCTGCTCGGTGCAGTGCTTGATGTCCATCAACGGGACATCGCGATGCTTCTCGGCCCCCAGGAGGGAGAGGAAGACAAAACGCTTCACCCCGGCGCGCTCACAGGCGTTCAGGAGATTGAGCTTCCCGGTCCAATCGGTGTCGTAGACACTGCCCGCATCCGTGGCCCGCGCCGTCGCGGCATCAATGACAGCCTCTTGCCCCTCTAGGGCGTAATCGAGGCTGTCGGGCTCCAGCAGGTCGCCGCGGGTCAGTTCACAGCCCCACTCCTGCAGGAAGGCCGCCTTGCGCGGCGAACGCACCATGCAGCGGACCTGATGGCCGGCATCCAGGGCCTGACGCGCGATCTGGCGACCCAGGGTTCCGGTTCCACCGATCACCAGGACCTGCATCGGGCTGACTCGAAAGACGCCCGAGCCTAAAGGCGAGCCGAACCGGCCCGCGATCAGGGATCAGTTGTCGCCTTGGAGCTTCAGCAGCAGGGCGCCGCCCACCAGACCCAGGGGAATCAGAACCCAGAACAGCGCTGCGGTGCCGAAGATTTCCGAGGCCATGAACCCAAGCCGTAACGGCTACCTATTTAGCGCAGAAGCCAGCTCCACCACGCGTCTGAAGGGCGCATTGCAGCGGAACTGAGCAGACATCACCCCGGAGCGCTTGGCCTCATAGCCCTCCGAGCGCAGGCCGTCGATCAAGGCATCCAAGCGGGGCGGGCCGCCCCCCAGACGTTTTGCCAGCACATCCAGCGGCCAACACGACACCGGCAAACCGTCGTCAGCGCGCAGCCCCTCCAATAGACGGCGGCTCGCCGGAGCCAGGCTCTGCTGGGGCAGGGCCTGGGACTCCTCAAGCAGCTCCTGCAGAACCAGCGGGTCCTGCAGGGGGCCCAGCCAGAGGGGCCCCGAAATTGCCAGGGGAGCGGCCGAGTCATCACCGCAGGCGCAGGCCGGCCATCGGCGCAGCCGCAACAGGCTCTGTTGGGACTGCTCCGCACAGCGATGGCAGTAGGCCCAGAGCCCCAACTGCTCCTCCTCCCGAGGCTGGGGGCGACGCAACAACTGAACGGCCGTCCGGAAGGTTCGCCCCTCACTAAAGGAGAACAGGGGGCGGATGCCCCGGCCGAGGACCCAGGCGGCCTTAGCCACCACCGCCAACTGAAGGCGGAGGGCCAGCTCCCAGCTGGAGGGATGGGCCCGCGCTGCAGCCCCCAGGGAGCGGATCGCCGCGGGGCGGTCATGGCCTGTCGGAGAGCGACCGTCGGTGCTGGCCAGGTAGAGGACCCCGCCGAACTCCAGGGCCTCTAGCGCCAAGGGCACCAGGGCTGTGGGACAGCCAAAGGCGTCCAGGTCGAGCAGATCGAAACGCCGCTGCTGCATCAGGCAATCGGCCAGCAGGTGCTGGGCTGTGCGGGCACTGATCTCCAGCCGACGGTCCCCCAGGGGCTGGAGGTTCTCCTGCAGCAGGGGCAGGCGATCCCCGTCGGCATCGTTCGCCCAGACCTCCTGGGCCCGCCCCTCCAGGCCATAGCGCAGGGCGCGGATGCCGCAGCCAGCCATGGCATCGAGCACCCGCCCGGGCCGCTCCCGGGTCAACCAGCGGCTCAGGAGCACCCCCGCATCGCGGGAGGGACGGGATTGCGGCCGAAAAAAGCCCGGCCCCAGCACCAGTTGCGCGGCCCCTTCGCAATAGTGAGCTGGGCTAGCCGTGTCGGCCACTGTGACTGCGCCACCGCGATTGAATCTCCAGCCTGCCTCTGCGGGGGTGCACTGGGGTGAACACGGGACATGGCACTGGCAAGGCCACGCCTGCCATTGGCGCGTCGTCGGAGAGCGGAGCGCACCTGCGCTGGTCCTGATCCATGGCTTTGGTGCCGCCAGTGGCCACTGGCGGCACAACGCCGCCGCCTTCGCGCAGGCCGGCTGGTGCGTCTATGCCATCGACCTCGTGGGCTTTGGCGACTCCAGTCAGCCGCGGCACCGTCGCCATCGCCCCCTGGACAACAGGCTTTGGGCGCGGCAACTCCAGGGCTTTCTGGAGCAGGTCGTCCAGGGACCGGCGGTCCTGGTGGGCAACTCCCTGGGGAGCCTGGTGGCCGTGACCTGCGCCGTCTTTTTTCCCACCTGGGTGCAGGGAGTCGTGGCGGCCCCGCTGCCCGATCCCACGCTGCTGATGCCCCTGCGGCGGCGGCGGCCCCGCTGGCGCCGGGCCTGGAAGCGCCGGCTGGTGATCGTCCTCTGCCGGATCCTGCCGCTGGAGCTGCTGGTCCCCCTGATCGCCCGAACACCGCTGTTGGATCTCGGGCTGCGCAGCGCCTATCAGGACCAGGGGGCGGTGGACGGCGAACTGCGGCGGCTGATCGCCCGTCCGGCCCTGCGTCCCCAGGCGGCCCAGGCCCTGCGGGCGATGAGCATCGGCATGGCCCTGCGCCCCCGCGAAGCCACCGCCGCCCCACTGCTGCAACGGATGCAGCAACCACTGCTGGTGC
Organism: Synechococcus sp. CB0205; assembly: GCF_000179255.1. Classification (NCBI taxonomy): domain Bacteria; kingdom Bacillati; phylum Cyanobacteriota; class Cyanophyceae; order Synechococcales; family Synechococcaceae; genus Synechococcus; species Synechococcus sp. CB0205. Next base: position 2,480 of record NZ_ADXM01000040.1, on the reverse strand, counting down.
TCTGGGGCAGCCAGGACCGCCTGGTCCCAGCCCAGATCAGCCGGCAACTGCAGCCCCACAAGACCGATCTCCAGCTCCAGCTGCTTCAGGAGCTGGGGCACTGCCCCCACGACGAACACCCTGAACTGTTCAACAGGGTGGTGACCACCTGGCTGGCACGTAACTTGGGGAGCGGTCAGCCACGCGAACAGCCCTGGGCATGAAGCACACCCTCTCGGTGCTGGTGGAAGACGAATCCGGTGCCCTCAGCCGCATCGCTGGTCTGTTCGCCCGTCGCGGCTTCAACATCGAAAGCCTGGCCGTCGGCCCGGCCGAGAAGCGCGGCCACTCCCGTCTGACGATGGTCGTGGACGGTGACGCCCAAACCCTCGAGCAGCTCACCAAACAGCTGGACAAGCTGGTGAACGTGCTGGCGGTCACCGACCTCACCCCGATCCCTTCGGTGGAGCGGGAACTGATGCTGATCAAGGTCTCGGCACCGCCGGAAAACCGCGCCGCCATCCTCGATCTGGTGCAGGTGTTCCGCGCCAAGGTTGTCGACGTGGCCGACAGCGCTCTGGTCATCGAAGTCGTGGGGGACCCCGGCAAGCTCGTGGCCATCGAGAACGTGCTCGAGAGCTACGGAATCCTGGAGATTGCCCGCACGGGCCGCATCGCTCTGGAGCGCGCCTCCGGAGTGAATACGGCCTACCTGAAGGTCACCAGCCTGGACAAGCGGGTTCCCGCCTAATTGGCGTCGCGCACCAGCGTTCCGCCCTCTAAGACGCTGGCGCTGATCAACTTGTCGCCCTGGTTGATCTGATCGACGACATCCATCCCCTTGGCCACCCGGCCAAAGACGGCATAGCGACCGTCGAGCTCAGGCATGGCCCGCAGGGCGATGTAGAACTGCGCGCTGGCTGAGTTGGGATCACTGGAGCGGGCCATCGCCAGGGAGCCGCGCTCATGGGGCAGCTTCAGACGCTGCTGTTGGGTTGGACTGGTCACAATCTCCCCGTAACGGGGGCCGGATTCACCCTCAAACAGCAGTTCCAGGGGGATGAAGCGCGGCTGGCCGCTGGAGGGGTCGATGAAGCTGCCGGTTCCCAGAGCCGAGACAGGGGTTTCGGGCTTGGAGCTCTGGGGGTCGCCGCCCTGAACGACAAAGGGAATCGGCTCTTTGACCACCCGGTGGAAGACGGTGCCGTTGTAGGCGCCGCGGCGGACCAGATCGACAAAGTTGCCAGCGGTCAGGGGGGCCTCCGCCCCGTCCAGGCTCAGCTGAACAACACCCTTGCTGGTTTTGAGCTCGACCAGGGCCTTGCCCTGCAGGCAGGGGACTCCCGCTGTTCCGCAGCCGTAGCTCGCCGTCGGCGAGGGGGCGGCGCAGGCCACCAGTCCAAAGGGACTGAGGACCAGCAAGAGGGCTAGAAGAAGGGAGCGCACCATCGCTCAGACGCCCTCCAGGGGAACCCCAAGGAAGCGGGCCAGCTCAGCACCGCCGCGCTCCAGCTCCGCCAGCGGCATCGGCTCACCGACGGTGGTCAGGGGCAGATCGCGGCGACCCTGAACGCGCAGGGCCAGACGACGGCGGGGATTGAGGCCGTCGCGCACGTCCACCTTGACCGCCTGGATCTCCTTGAGGGGAGTGCTGACACTGATCAACTCGCGGAAGCCGCGGCGGGTGACCGTCAGCTGACCGCTCTTTTTATTGAAGCTGTTACTGCCGGCGCCCACATCGATGGCAATCACGGCCCAGAGATAGGTGGAGAGCAGGGCGGCGGCGATGCCGTAGAGGCCCATGACCAGTCCCTGGGGAACCCAGGAGAGGGCAGCCGGGTGGCCGATCGGCAGCAGATCCTTGCCCAGGTAGCTCGAGGCGCTGGTCAGGAGAAAACCCAGTCCCCCCGTGCTGACCACAGCGGCCACCAACACATTGGAGAGACGGCGGGAGCCCACCACCGCCTGCTCAAGCAGATCAGAGGAGGGTGCAGCCTTGGCGGCGGAGGCCGATGCCATGCAGGGCAGGATCCGAGGGCCTGCCATCTTCGCTCCCCCGCGCGCCCCTCTGGGGAGGACTAGGCATTAGTACTTAAAAACGCAATGGTGACGTGGCGTGTCAGGCCGTCAAAACCCGCCTCGCAGCGCCAATGAACGTTGTTACCATCGCCCGGTAACCCACAGCTCGCGGTTTTCCCACCCATGACGATCGCTGTAGGGCGCGCGCCGCAGCGGGGATGGTTCGACGTCCTCGATGACTGGCTCAAGCGCGACCGCTTCGTTTTTGTCGGGTGGTCGGGTCTGCTCCTGTTCCCCACTGCCTATCTGGCACTGGGTGGCTGGCTGACCGGCACCACCTTTGTCACCTCCTGGTACACCCACGGCATTGCCAGCTCCTATCTGGAGGGCTGCAACTTCCTCACCGCTGCGGTGAGCAGCCCGGCTGATGCCATGGGCCACTCTCTCCTTCTGCTCTGGGGCCCAGAAGCCCAGGGCGATTT
>NZ_ADXM01000041.1:0-17199 GCF_000179255.1 Synechococcus sp. CB0205 | reverse complement strand
CGCGTCCGCCAGGACGCCCAGACGCCGCCGCAACCACTGGTCGGTCTGCAGGCCGATCGGATCGGCGCTGCGCCGGAGCACCGCCGGACTGGCCGAGATGCGGGCGAACAGGTTCAGCACCTCCAGCGATCCATAGCCCCAGGCCTGGGCAAACGCGATCAAGCGCCGCAGGGTCGGATCATCACGCTCGGCCGTGGCGCGGGAGGGATTCAGCCCGACAAACAGCAACCGCGGGGCCTGCGGCTGCCACTGCCGCTCGAGCCACCAGCGATAACGGCCGCAGGAACTCAAAGCAGCCCGGCCCGTTCTGCCAGGCTGGGCCCACTTGATCTCCAGGGCGTTTTGACCGGCGGCACCACCCTCAAACCCCTGTTGCTGCTGGTGGATGGCCACTCCCTGGCCTTCCGCAGCTTCTACGCCTTCAGCAAAGGGGGCGAGGGGGGACTGAGCACCAAAGAGGGCATTCCCACCTCGGTCACCTATGGCTTTCTCAAGGCCCTGCTGGACAACTGCAAAGGCCTGGCCCCCCAGGGGGTGGTCATTGCCTTTGACACGGCTGAACCCACCTTCCGCCATGAAGCTGACGAGGCCTACAAAGCCCATCGTGACGTAGCGCCAGAACACTTCTTCCAGGATCTGGGCAACCTGCAGCAGATCCTCGAGCAGTCCCTCGACATTCCCCTCTGCATGGCTCCCGGCTACGAAGCCGACGATGTCCTGGGGACCCTGGCCAATCGAGCCGCCAATGACGGCTGGCGGGTGCGCATCCTCTCGGGTGACCGCGACCTCTTCCAGCTCGTGGACGACAAGCGCGACATCGCTGTCCTTTATATGGGGGGTGGTCCCTATGCCAAGAGCAGCGGACCGCTCGAGATTCGCCGCGATGGTGTCGTGGCCAAGTTGGGGGTCACCCCCGAAGAGGTCGTGGACCTCAAGGCCCTCACGGGCGACAGCAGCGACAACATTCCGGGGGTCAAAGGCGTCGGTCCCAAGACCGCCATCAACCTGCTGCAGGCCTACGGCGACCTCGATGGGATCTACGCGGCGCTGGAGCAACTCGAAGCCGCGGGCCCCAAGGCCAAAGATCCCAAGGGAGCCCTGAAGGGGGCGCTGCTGGGCAAGCTCAGCACGGACCGGGAGAACGCCTACCGCTCGCGGATGCTGGCGGAAATCCTGGTTGATATTCCGCTGCCGACGGACCCGCGTCTGCCCCTCGGTGCAGTCAAGAGCGACTCCCTCGCCGAAAGCCTGGAGGAACTGGAGCTCTTCAGCCTGCGGCGCCAGGTCAACAGCTTCGCCACGGTCTTCTCCAACGAACCACCGCCGGCCGTCGCCGCCGCCGACCCCAAAGCGAAAGCAGAAGCAAAAGCCGAAGCACTCAGCGATCCGGCCGCCGATGACGGAGACGCCCGCGATGCTGCGCCGCCGGCCCTTGCGCCCCAACTGATCACCAGTAGCGAGGCACTCGAGGCCTTGGTGCAGAGGCTCCTGGGCTGCTGCGACCGCCAGAGTCCGGTGGCGCTGGACACTGAAACCACCAGCCTCAACCCCTTCCAAGCCGAACTTGTGGGCCTCGGAGTCTGCTGGGGCGAGGGGCTCGATCAGCTGGCCTACATCCCCCTGGGACATCAGGCGGAACTGAGCGATCCAGCGCAACTCCCCCTCGACCAAGTACTGGGGGCCTTGGCTCCCTGGCTCAGCAGCGCCGCGCACCCCAAAACGCTGCAGAACGCCAAGTACGACCGGCTGATCCTGCTGCGCCATGGTCTGCCCCTGGCGGGCGTTGTCATGGACACCCTCCTGGCGGATTACCTGCGGGATGCCAACGCCAAGCACGGCCTCGAGCTGCTGGCCCAGCGGAATTTCGGCTTCCTGCCCACCAGCTACAGCGAGCTGGTCCCCAAGGGCGCCAACTTCTCGGCCGTCCCCATGGCCCAGGCCGCCCTCTACTGCGGCATGGATGTCCATGTCACCTACCGCCTGACCCCACTGCTGCGCGGCCAACTCGAGGCCCTGGGTGAGCCCCTCACGGCGCTGCTCGATCAGGTGGAGCTGCCCCTGGAGCCGGTGCTGGCCCTGATGGAAGCCACCGGCATTCGCATCGACACCGACTACTTGGGCGAACTCAGCCGGGAACTCAAGGCCACCCTCGAGCGACTGGAGAGCGACGCCAAGGAGGCCGCCGGCACGGACTTCAACCTGGCCTCGCCGAAGCAGCTCGGTGAGCTGCTCTTTGACACCCTCGGGCTCGATCGCAAGAAGTCCCGCAAGACCAAGACCGGCTGGAGCACCGATGCGACGGTGCTCGAGAAGCTGGAGGACGCCCACCCGGTGGTGCCCCTGGTGCTGGAGCACCGCACCTTGAGCAAGCTCAAGAGCACCTATGTCGATGCCCTTCCCGCCCTGATGGAGGCGGAAACCGGACGGGTGCACACGGACTTCAACCAAGCCGTCACCGCCACCGGACGGCTCTCCAGCAGCAACCCCAACCTGCAGAACATTCCCGTGCGCACGGAGTTCTCTCGGCGGATTCGCAAGGCCTTCCTGCCGGAGGCCGGCTGGACCTTGATCAGCGCCGACTACTCCCAGATCGAGCTGCGGATCCTGGCCCACCTCTCCGGCGAGGAGGTGCTGGTGAAGGCCTATCAAAGCGGTGATGACGTCCACGCCCTCACCGCCCGGCTGCTGTTCGACAAAGACGAGGTCACCAGCGACGAACGCCGCTTAGGCAAGACGATCAACTTCGGGGTGATCTACGGAATGGGCGTGCAGCGCTTCGCCCGGGAAACGGGGGTCAGCCAGGCCGAAGCCAAGGAGTTCCTCAGTAAATACAAGCAGCGCTACCCGAAGGTCTTCGCCTTCCTGGAGCTGCAGGAGCGGCTCGCCCTCAGCCGCGGCTACGTCGAAACGATCCTTGGGCGCCGGCGTCCCTTTGCCTTTGACCCCAGCGGCCTGGGCCGTCACCTGGGTAAGGACCCCCTGGAGATCGAACTGGAGGTCGCCCGCCGCGGCGGCATGGAAGCCCAGCAACTGCGCGCCGCCGCCAACGCCCCGATCCAGGGCTCCAGCGCCGACATCATCAAGCTGGCGATGGTGCAGCTGCAGCAACGGCTCACCGAGAGCGCCCTGCCCGCACGGCTGCTGCTGCAGGTCCATGACGAACTGGTGCTCGAAGCCGCCCCCGAGGCCCTCGAGACGGTGCTCAACCTCACGCGTGAAACCATGGAGCGCGCGGTGACCCTGTCTGTTCCCCTAGTGGTGGAGACCGGCGTTGGCCCCAACTGGATGGAAGCGAAATGACCCTGCGGCTCACCAACACCATCACCCGCCGCGTCGAGGAGTTCAAGCCAATCGAGCCGGGCAAGGTCAGCATTTATTGCTGTGGGGTCACGGTCTATGACCTCTGCCACCTGGGCCACGCCCGCAGCTACATCGCCTGGGACGTGCTGCGCCGCCACCTGCGCTGGTGCGGCTACGCCGTGACCTTTGTGCAGAACTACACCGACATCGACGACAAGATCCTCAACCGCGCCAGCGAAGAGGGCAGCTCGATGGAGGAGGTCAGCGAGCGCAACATCGACGCCTTCGTGGCCGACATGGGACGCCTGAACATCCTGCCGGCGGATCGGATGCCGCGGGCCACCCGCAGCCTCGATGCCATCCGCGGCCTGATCAGCGAGCTGGAGTCCAAAGGGGCGGCCTACTCCGCCGATGGAGACGTCTACTTCGCCGTGATGAAGCACGCCGGCTACGGCAAGCTCAGCGGCCGCGATCTGGAGCAGCAGCAGGACAACGCCGCCGGTCGGGTGGCCAGTGCCGAGGAAGCCCGCAAACAGCACCCCTTTGACTTCGCCCTCTGGAAGGGAGCCAAACCCGGCGAACCCAGCTTCCCCCTCCCCCTGGGGCCAGGGGCGCCCGGGCTGGCACATCGAGTGCTCAGCCATGGTGCGCGAGGAACTCGGCGACACCATCGATATCCACCTGGGCGGTGCCGATCTGGTCTTCCCGCACCACGAGAACGAGATCGCCCAATCGGAAGCCGCCACCGGCAAGGAGCTGGCCCACTTCTGGCTCCACAACGGCATGGTCAATGTCGGCGGCCAGAAGATGTCGAAATCCCTCGGCAACTTCACGACCATCCGCGCCCTGCTGGATTCCGGGGTCTCGCCAATGACCCTGCGCCTGTTCACCCTGCAGGCCCACTACCGCAAACCCCTCGACTTCACCGCGGAAGCCCTCGAGGCCGCAGCCACCGGCTGGAAAGGACTGAACGCCGCCCTCGGTCTGGCCGGCGACACCACCCCCGCCGCCTCAGAGTTGCCAACTGCCCTGGCGGATGCGCGCGGACGCTTCGCCGCGGCCATGGACGATGACCTCAACACCTCCGCCGCCCTGGCGGTGCTGTTTGAGCTAGCCAAGCCCCTTCGGGGTCTGGCTAACCGGATCGAGCGCGGCGACGCCAGCGCCCAGGGCGAACTGGAGCAAGCCAGCCATCAACAGCAACTGGCCCTGCTGCTGGAGCTGGCCGATGTTGTCGGGCTCCAGCACGAGGGAGCCGAGAGCAGCGCCAGCGGCGGCGGTCCGAGCAACGCTGAGATCGAAGCGCAGATCGAAGCCCGCAAGGCGGCCAAAGCCGCCAAGGACTTTGCCGCCGCCGACCGGATCCGCGATGAACTCAAGGCCCAGGGGATCGAACTGATCGACAAGCCCGGCGGCCTGACGGAGTGGCTCAGGGCCTAGGGCTTGGGAGCCTGCTGGTTTTTCATCATCTGCTCGATCTTGCGGATGCGGGTGGCCGTGGTGCTCCAGACCTCCTTCTGAAACCCGGGCTCACACTCCTCGACCAGGGTCTCGATCGGCTCGCCCCGCTCAAAGGCCTCCCAGAGCTGACGCTCCAGCTTCGCCCGCTCAATGAAGTTGAAGCGCTGGAGCCACTGGGGACCGATGGCCATGGAGAGACGAAAGCTCCGCTCAGTTAAGCGCCAGCGCCGCTCCAGCTCTTGGCCAGATCGATGATCGAGATCAGCAGGCCCAGGCTGATGGCCGGCACCGAAATCCAACGCAGCGACCAACGCAGCAGACGAACGATCTCAGGCGAGGAACCCGACTCCAGCAGATCGCTGCGGAAGCGATCAGGCACCTGCCAGCCCAGCAGCAGGGCCATCAGCAGGCCACCGGCGATCAGGCAGACCCCGCCAAAGAGGGCATCCATCCGCTCCAGCACCCCAATGTCCAAAGCAGAAGGAAGGCCGATCACGGCAATCAGCAGCACCATCAGCCAGACGGCCCTGGAGCGGCTCCAGCCCAAGCGATCCATCAACGAGCTCACCGGCACCTCCAGCAGCGAGACCGATGAGGTGATCGCAGCCACGTAGGCCAATAGGAAGAAGACAGCCGCCACCACCCGGCCACCGCCCCCCAAGGAGGCCAGGCCCGTCGGCAGGCTGATGAAGAGGGTGCCCACGGTGCTGCCGCTGACCACATCCACCAGACCAAAGCTGGCCACCAGCGGGAAGGTGATGCAGCCGGCCATCAGGCCAACGGCGGTGTCCATCCCAACGACCGCCACGGCCTCACCGGGGAGAGCGCTCTTGCGATCGAGGTAGGTGGCGTAGGCCAAGATCGCGCCGATGCCGGTGCCGATCGAGAAAAAGGCCTGGGTGAAGGCGTTGCGGATCGTGCCCAGGTCCGTGAGCTTGCTGGGATCCCAGCGCAGCAAAAAACCGCTGTAGCCCGCATGGGCTCCGGGCAGAAAGGCCGCCCAGATCGCCAGGGCCAGCAGCAGGAGAAACAGCAGGGGCATGGCCCAGCGGGTGAGGCGCTCAATGCCGGCCTTGATGCCGGCGGCGACCACCACCCCGGTGAGGGCCAGGCTGATCAGGTGCCCCAGCACCGCATCACCGCCGCTGCTGATGCCGGCGAAGAAGCGCTCCGCCGCGGGAATGTCGGCTGGGAGCGGCGAACTCAAGGCATGGATCAAGCTGCGGCCCGTCCAGCCCATCAGGACGGCGTAGTAACTGAGGATCCCCATCGCGGCGGCCAGGAACAGCCAACCCAGCGGGGCCCAGCGGCGACCGCCGGCGGTGATCGGAGCTAGCAGGGGGGCGTGGCCCGTGCTGCGCCCCAGGACCATCTCAGCCACCAGCACCGGCAGACAGACCAGCGAGACGATCAGCAGGTAGAGGAGCACAAAGGCCGCCCCGCCCCCCTGGGAGGCCCGATAGGCGAAGCCCCAGAGGTTGCCCAGACCGACCGCGCTGCCTGCGGCGGCCAACACGAAGCCCAGGGACGAGCCCCACTGCTCGGGGGGGTGACCACGATCGTGGGACGTCATCGGGGCAGCAAAAAGCAGCCCCCAGTTTCACCGGTGGGGCAAGGGAGCTGCATCAACGGATTGGACTCAGCCGCCCATCTCCGCAGCGCCCATCCGCTCTTGAATCCGCTCGAGGCCCAACACCAAGAGCACACCCAGGCCCATCAGCAGCAGGCCCAGGGCGAAGGCCGAGCCGCTGGGGGGCGCCGCCAGGGCATCCCGCAGGACGATCAACTTGCCCTTGGCGTTGGTGGTGCTCTCCAGCACGGTGCGGAAGGGCCAGATCTTCCAGAGGGAGCCGGCCATGAAACCCATCAACAGGGCCACGGTCTGGCCATGCCAGCGCTTCAGCAGCCAGCTCAGCAGACGCACAAACAGCAGCAGCCCCGTGGCACAGCCCAGGGCGAAGGGCACCAGGGTCGCCAGATCCAGGGCCTTCACCCCTTCCATCACGTACTGGTACTGGCCGAGCACCAGCAGCAGAAAGGAGCCCGAGACGCCCGGAAGAATCATCGCCATGATCGCCACGGCCCCGCTCCAGAAGATCGTGAAGGGGTCGTGGGGCATGGTCACCGGCGTACGGGTCACCAGCAGCAGCGCCGCCGCCACACCAACCACCATCGCCACCAGGCCGGCGGCGCCCCAATGGGCATGGCGGGCGATCAACACGATCGAGCCGACGATCAGACCAAAGAAAAAGGCAAAGAGCAGGGCCGGCTGGTTCACATAGAGCCAGGTGATCGGACGCACCAGCACCAGGACTGAACCGAACAGGCCAGCCAGCAGGGGCAGCAAAAAGCCCAGGTGCACCCGCTCGGCCGCCTCCGCCCAGGCACCGCGTCGCAGGAGGCCGAGGAGCTCGAAGTCAAAGCCCGAGACAGCCTCCAGCAGGGTGCCGTAGATGCCGAGGATGAAGGCCATCGTGCCCCCCGAGACCCCGGGGACCACATCGGCAGCGCCCATGGCGAAGCCACATCCCAGGACGTAGGGCCAGCGCTGAGGCGCCGCCGGGTTCTGCTCGGCCATCGCGGATCAAAGGAGTGCCGGCAACGCTACGCGCCTGGAAATGGGAAACTGGCCGCTGATCCCTGGAGCTCCGCCGTGAAAGCCCTCTCCGTGCTCGGCTCCACAGGCTCAATCGGTACGCAAACCCTCGAGATCGTCGAGGAGTTCCCCGATCGCTTCCGCGTCGTCGCCCTGACGGCCGGGAACAACCTCGATCTGCTGATCCGCCAGATTCAGAAGCACGCCCCTGAGGTGGTGGCCCTGGCGGATGAAGCCAAACTCCCGGCCCTGCAGGAGCGGATCCAGGCCCTCTCCGCCAGTGAGCGCCCCGCCAAGTTGCCGGAGCTGGTGGGCGGCACGGACGGGCTCTGCACCGCCGCGGCCTGGTCCAGCGCCGACCTGGTGGTCACCGGAATCGTGGGCTGCGCCGGCCTGCTGCCCACCCTGGCGGCGATCCGCGCCGGCAAGGACCTGGCCCTGGCCAACAAGGAGACCCTGATCGCCGCTGGTCCGGTGGTGCTGCCGGAGCTCGCCAAGAGCGGCTCGCGCCTACTGCCCGCGGACTCCGAGCACTCCGCCATCTTCCAGTGCCTGCAGGGCACCCCCTGGGCTGACACCGCCCGGCTCTCCACCGGTGTGCCGACGCCGGGCCTGCGCCGGATTCAACTGACCGCCAGCGGCGGTGCCTTCCGCGACTGGGATGCGGCGGATCTGCACAAGGCCACCGTGGCCGATGCCACCAGCCACCCCAACTGGAGCATGGGTCGCAAGATCACCGTCGACTCCGCCTCCTTGATGAACAAGGGTCTGGAGGTGATCGAGGCCCATTACCTCTTCGGTCTGGACTACGACCACATCGAGATCGTGATCCACCCGCAGTCGATCATCCACTCGATGGTGGAGCTGGCGGATTCCTCCGTGCTGGGCCAGCTGGGTTGGCCCGACATGAAGCTGCCGATCCTCTACTGCCTGAGCTGGCCGGAGCGCCTGGAGACCCCCTGGCGCCGCCTGGATCTGACCGAGGTGGGGCAACTGACCTTCCGCAAGCCCGACCCCGCCAAGTACCCCTGCATGGAACTGGCCTATGCCGCCGGCCGCGCCGGGGGAACGATGCCCGCGGTGATGAATGCCGCCAACGAGCAGGCCGTGGCGCTCTTCCTCGAGGAGAAGATCCACTTCCTCGACATCCCGAAGCTGATCGACAGGGTTTGCGATCGCCACAAGGCCGACCTCATGGCCCATCCCTCCCTGGACGACGTGCTGGCGGTCGACAGCTGGTCCCGTCAGGCGGTGCGTGAAGCTGCAGCCGTCTCTGTTTGAGCCAGCCGTTGATTCAGCACCACCTGCTGCTCTGCGCCACCCCAGCGAAGGCGCTCTGCAGCCCCGATCCAATGGTCGGCCCTGAGAGCTGGACCACCCTCAAGCGCCTGGTGCGGGAGTGGGGCCTGGAGGATCCAGCCCGCCCTGAAGGGATCGTGTTGCGCAGCAAGGCCGATTGCCTCCGCATCTGCGTGGAGGGTCCGGTGCTCTTGATCTGGCCCGAGGGAATCGTCTACGGCGGGGTCACCGCTGAGCGCGTTGAGCGAATCCTGAAGGAGCACGTCATCGGCGGCGCGCCCATCGAGGAGTGGATTGTCAAACGGATGCCCTTTCAGGCGAGCAAGGCCTGAAACCAGCGGGCGGTGAGCTGATCGGTCCAGCAACCGCCGCGGCCGTGGAAGCCGTTATGGCCGCCCTTAGCGGTCACAAGCAGCTGAAAGCGCTCATCCTGGAAGGCATCCAGGCTGCGAGTCGGCTCCACGGGCACCCAGGGATCATCCTCGGCGTGAATCAGCAGGCAGGGGGGCAGCTCTCGCCGGATGCGGGGCTCCTGGAGACGCCAAAGGGGACTGGCCTGGCGGTAGTAGTCGTCCACCGAGCGATAGCTCCAACGGGGAGCCGTGATCGCCGCATCAAAAGCTCGGATGCTCTCGAGGGGCCCCTCCAGGGCCTGACGCTCGGCGTCCGTCACCCCAAACGGGTCCGCCAGGGTCTGGGCCACCAGCCGCTTCAAGAGCCAATGCTGATAGAGGCGGTTGCGGGGCAACTCGATCTGGCGGGAGCAGCTCTCCAGATCGACTGGAGTGCTGATGGTGACCAGCCCATCCAGCAGTGGCGCCTGGGGATCGAGACCGGCCGTGCGGCGCTCCAGTGAGCTGGAGGTCAGGGCATTGAGCAGCTTGGTCCCGCCCAGGGAAATCCCCATCCCCAGCAGGGGGAGGCCAGCGGCCAAGCTGCGGGCCTGGCGCAGGACCGGCAGCAGATCGCGATTGCTGTTGGCCGCATAGGTGCCGCGGGCCAGGGCACGGCCGTCGCCTGCGCCGCGCATGTTCAGCCGAAGCACGGCAAAGCCGGCGCGCTGGAGGGTGTCACCCATCCGCCTCAGTCCGCCGCGCTGGCTTGATCCCCCCAGTCCATGCATCAACAGCACGAGGCCAAGGGGCTCCGGCCCGGAGAGGGGGGCATCCCACTTGGCGAGGAGCTGATCGCCATTGCCCACATCAAAGGGCAATGGCTGCCCCTGATCGGGGGGAAGGGCATCCGAGCGGAAGGTATCCCGCAGGGTCTGCAGATCGCCGTTCAGCCAGGGGAAGCGAGGCTCAAAGGGAGGCTCACCGTCCATGGAAAAGGGGCCCCGAGGGCCCCCAATGCTGCTCATTGGCGAGGAGCGAATCAAGCGCCCTTACCGACGCCCTGGCTGCGCAGTTCAGCGCAGAGGCCCTGCAGCACAGCCTTGGCATCGCCGAAGACCATGGCGGTTTGGGGCAGCTCAAACAGGGCGTTCTTGATGCCGGCATAACCGGCGCCCATGCTGCGCTTGACCACGAACACCTGACGGGCCCCATCCACCTCAAGCACGGGCATGCCGTAGAGGGGGCTGTTGGGATCGTTCTTGGCGTCGGGGTTCACCACGTCGTTCGCACCCAGCACGATGACCACATCGGTGCGGGGGAACTCGGGGTTGATGGTGTCCATCTCGAGCAGCTGCTCGTAGGGCACATCTGCTTCCGCCAGCAGCACGTTCATGTGACCCGGCATACGGCCGGCCACCGGGTGGATGGCGTAGCTGACCTCGGAGCCATTGGCTTCGAGCATCTTGGCCAGCTCGCGCAGGGCGTGCTGGGCCTGGGCCACGGCCAGGCCGTAACCGGGGACGAAGACCACGCGCTCAGCGCTCTCGAGGGCCATGGCGCACTCCTCGGGGCTGCAGCTGACGATCCGGGTATAGCCGGCTTCTTCGCCGCCACCACCAACCGGAGCAGCGCCGCCCAGGGCACCACCGAAGAGAACGCTCACCAGAGAGCGGTTCATGCCGTCGCACATCACCTGGGTGAGGATCAGGCCAGCGGCACCAACCATGGCGCCCGCCACGATCAGCAGCTGACTGCCCACCACGAAGCCAGCGGCGGCAGCAGCCACGCCGGAATAGGAGTTCAGCAACGAGATGACCACCGGCATGTCGGCACCGCCGATGGGCAGGGTCACGCCAATGCCGAGCAGGCTCGAGGCCACCACCAGCAGCCACAGGGACGAGCCCGCGGGATCGCCGGGGAGGGCGAAGGCACCCACCAGAGCGGCAACGGCGATGGCGATGTTCACGCCATGGCGCACCTGGCTCTGGGTCCAACCGGGGGTGTCGATCCAGCCCTGCAGCTTGCCCATCGCAACGATGGAGCCGCTGAAGGTGATCGCACCGACGAAGACCGAGATCACGATGGACACCAGGGCCACCATGTCCGACTCAGCGGAGTTGTAGAGGGCCACCGCAATGGCCACCAGCAGGGAGGCCATGCCACCGCAGCCGTTGAAGAGGGCGACGGTCTCCGGCATGGAGGTCATCGGCACCCGGCGAGCCGTGATCAGACCCAGCAGGCCGCCAGCGGCCGTGCCAACAGCAATCCAGACCCAAGCCACGGGCGAGGGCGCCAGCTGAATCAACAGACCAACGACGGCCAGGCCCATGGCCAGGGCAGCCAGGCCGTTGGCGGAGCGGGCGGAGCGAACCTTGGAGAGGCCCTTGAGGCCCAGGGCCAGCAGCAGGACCGCCAGCAGGTCAATCAGATAACCAAACAGCGCGAGGCCACTCATCGGCGTGCTCCTGACTTCTTGCGGCTGAACATGGCGAGCATGCGGTCGGTCACGAGGAAGCCCCCGATCACGTTGAAGAGGGCAAAGCCCAGGGAGACCGCGCCGAGGATCAACATCCCGGGGTTGCCCTGCGCCTGCGCGATCAGGGTCAGGGAGGCCAGCACGGTGATGCCACTGATGGCGTTCGCGCCGCTCATCAGGGGGGTGTGCAGGGTGGGGGGCACCTTGCCAATCAGTTCCAGACCCAGGAGGCTGCCGAGCAGCAGCACCCAAAGGGCTTCATTCAGGCTGCTCATGCAGCACCTCCGGCAGATTCAGGGGCGTTGTGGCTGAACAGGCAGCCCGAGACGATCTCATCGTCCAGATCGAGGTTCACCGAGGAGGCACCCTCGGCGGTGGTGTTGAGCAACAGCTCAAGAAGAGCTGCGATGTTGCGTGAATAGAGAGCGCTGGCGTGGTTGGCCACGCTGCAGGGCAGGCCATCGCCGCCGATCAGCTGAACGCCGTGGCGGATGACGGTCTGGCCGGGCACGGTGCCTTCGCAGTTGCCGCCTTGGGCGACCGCCAGGTCAACCACGACGCTGCCGGGACGCATGTGCTGCAGCATCGCGTCATCGATCAGACGCGGCGCCTTCTTGCCCGGAACCTGGGCCGTGCAGATGACCATGTCGGCCAGAGCCAACTGTTCGGTGAGTTGACGGCGCTGCTCAGCGAGGAAGGCTTCTGTGGCCTGCTTGGCGTAGCCACCGGCTTCGCCGGGCTTCTGATCCAACTCAGGGGGATCAATAAAGCGGCCACCGAGGGACTCCACCTGCTCCTTGGCGGCGGGGCGAACGTCGCTGACGTAGGCCACGGAGCCCAGGCGGCGGGCGGTCGCCAGGGCCTGAAGGCCCGCCACGCCGGCACCCAAGATCAGGGCGCGGGCCGGCTGAATCGTGCCCGCGGCCGTCATCAGCATCGGCACGTAGCGATCCAGGGCCGCCGAAGCGAGCAGAACGGCCTTGTAACCAGCGATGTTGGCCTGGGAGGAGAGCACGTCCATGCTCTGGGCCCGGCTGATCCGAGGCAGCAGCTCAAGGGCGAGTGCGCTCACCTGAGCGGACTGGAAACGCTGTTTGAGGGCGTCGTTGCCGTGGGGCTCCAGCAAACCCAGAAGCAGGGCTCCTGCTTTCGGGGAATGCTTCTGGGCCAGATCCGAACCCTGGACCGTCAGAACAACGTCCGCTTGAGACCACTGCTCAGCACTGGGGTCCGTCAGCGCAGCACCGGCCTCTTCATAGGCCGCGTCGTCGTAACCGCTGGCCTGACCAGCGCCCCGCTCGACGACAAAGGTGCAGCCGCGTGCCGACAAACGGCGCACGGTTTCGGGAGTGGCCGCGACCCTGGTTTCACCAGGACGGCACTCCCTTGGCACTAAAACACGAATCAATGTCTCGACCCTGGGTGGAGGCAGATTCGCATACGGCCGTAAGCGTTCTCAAGCCAACCAGCTGGCAAGCGCAGGGGGTTCAGGGGCCGGAACGTCCGGAACAGTACTGGTGATCTCAATGATGCGTCCCGCGCTGGCTGGGACCTCCAAGGCATCCAGGCAAACCCGGGCCACCAGGCGGCGCGGAAGGCTGCCGTCCTCCTGTTGATCAGCACCGGAGAAGCGCAGCTCCTGCGCGGCGATGTCCTCCTCAGCTTCCTTGAGGCCCCCCGGGCGAACAATCGTGACCTCTAGCCCGCTTTGTTCGAGCCACTGCTCGCCGAGGCGTTTCCAGACCAGGATCAGGCCAAAGAGGTTCAGCGGGTGCAGCCAACGGCCCGCACAGAGGGAACTCACCAGCACCAGGCGCTTGAGGCCAACGGAGCGGCAAGCCTCCAGCTGCTGGCGCACGCCAAGGGCATCGACTTTCAGGGGGCCCAACAAATCAATGCTGGGTCGAGCCCCGGTAGCGATGACCAGGGCATCGCAGCCGCGCAGGGCCTGTTGCAGGGCCGCGCTGTCGTTCAGCTGGAGGCGATGCACCTCGGCTCCCTCCAACCCAGGTGGGAGGACTGAGCCAGGTCGGACGATCGCCCGAACCTCGAAACCGCGGGCCAGGGCCTCGGCGACCACTCTCCAGCCGGTTTTGCCGGAAGCGCCGGTGACCGCGACTCGCATGGACTCAGAACAGGGGCAGAAGCTCCTGTTCTAAGCAGCGGGCCTGGGGACTGGAGCCCTGTCGGCGCAACTGGCGCGCCCGCAGGATCATTGGGTCCAGATCGCATTCCAGAGACAGCGCCTCCTCAAAGCGCTGCCGAAGCTCGTCTGGGGTGAGTGCAAACAGAAAACGCTCATCCATGGGCAACAGGGGCAAAGCCCGGGAGCGGGTGATGGCCGGAAGTTAGTGCCTCCAGCGCCAATGCGAATAGGTAGAAGTGCCCAACTTTTTTGGCCGAATCGCCACACAATGGCGGCATGCCATCGCTGTCCTTCGACCTGCGCGTTCCCCGGCGCGCTCCGGCTGCCGCCAAGGCTGTTGAGCAGCGGCCGCTCAGCAACCTGCAACCGCGGCAGTGGCAGACCCAGCTGATCCAACTGCTGCGGCGCCGGCTGGAAACCAACCGGGGCAGCGATGTTCTGATCAACGCCGGGCCCGGGGCCGGCAAAACCCTGGGGGCCCTGCTGAGCTTTGAACGGTTGCTTCGAGAAGGCCGGCTGGAGCGCTTTCTGGTCTTCTGCCACCGCAGCTCCATCGCCGCCCAGTGGATTGCCTCTGCCGAGCGGCTGAATCTGAAGATCCAGGACTGGCAACCGGGGCTCTGCGGCAGCGACCTGGCGGACAGCCAGGGCCTATTGCTCACCTATCAGGCGGCGGGCCGCAACCTGGAGTCCCTGGAGCAGCAGCTCAAGCAGTGGGGCTGGGGTCCCTGGCTGGCCATCGCCGATGAGGTGCACCACCTCGGGGTCGACCCGGAGGAACCGGAGGCCACGGCCTGGGGCCATGCCTTTAGCCGGCTCAGCCAAAGCGCCCAGTTGCGCCTGGGGCTCACCGGGACGCCGTTTCGAGCCGACAACCTCGGCTTCTGTGCCGCCCGGCGGATCCAGGTCCATGACGGCCAGGAGTGGGTCGAGCAGATCGCTCCTGACCTCAGTGTCGAGCCCAGGGAATTGATCCAGGCCGGTGACGTGCGCCCCCTGGAATTCCGCTTCCAGGACGGCTGGGTGGATCACGGCCGGCAGGGGGAACTGTCAGACACCGAGCGCTCGCCCCTCTCCCAGGAAGAGCGCGAGAGCTGGCGGGCGCGGAACCTGCGGCGCGCCATTCGCCTGGGGGACAGCAGCAGCATCGCCCTGCGGCTGCTGCTCAATGCCCGCAAACGGCTGGAATCCGTTCGGCGCGAGCATCCAGAGGCGGGCGGCCTGGTGGTGGCCCGTGACATTGCCCATGCCCGCCGGATTTGCGGACTGCTGGAGGAGGAAGGGGACCGGGTTCAACTGGTGCACTCCCAAGACCCCGAAGCCGCAGAACGCATGGAGCGCTTCAAGGCGGGCGATTCCGACTGGCTGGTGAGCATCGACATGTGCGCCGAGGGCTTCGATGCACCGAGGCTGCGGGTGGTGGCCTACCTCACCACCGTCGTCACCCGCACTCGCTTCGTGCAGGCCATCACCCGAGCCGTTCGCATGAATGGAGAGCGGGCCAGCGCCGAGAGCGTGCCGCGGCACCCCTCCTACGTCTTTGCCCCAGCCGATCCGCTGCTGATGCAGTACGCCCGGACCTGGTCCCTGAGCGAGCCCTACGTCCTGAGGCCGAAAAGCAGCGACGCTCCGGAAGAAGCAAGTGGACAAAACCGAGGCGCCAGTTTGCCGCTGCAGGCCGTCGAGGATGGTGCCGGAGGGGTGATTCGGGTGCGAGGACCACGCCTTCCTGACTTTTTAATGCAGCAATGACTACATCGAATATTCAGCACTGAATGCGAATTTGTGCGAATCAAGCCCGGAAAGCGGCACACCAGCCGCCAACCTGGTCTCAACCGCACGGAGAACCATGCACGGTTCAACCCAACGGCGCATCTCGGTCGCAAGCAACTGGGCCGTCACTCGCATCGCTTACCTGGATGATCGCGAGCTTTATGAAGACAGCTACGCCCTGACAGAGGAGTTCCGGGAATGGATCCTCTGCGCCGACGACCAGCCCGAACTGATCCTGGACCAGGTCTTGATGGTGCCCAGCTTCGAGAAGGGCTCAGAGAACGAAACCAGCAACGAATCCGACGGCCTACTTGAAATCTAAAGAGAATCTTTAGGCCTTCCCGTTTATTTGCTCTGGCGAAGGGGATACGGACAACCGTCCAGGCCCTCCCCAATCGCCGCCAGGGAGATCCCTAAACTAAAGCGAAGTCATTCCGCTTTAGGCCATGGCCGCTGGCGCGCCCGGATCGGTTGAAAACCTCGTCATCGTGGGCTCCGGCCCCGCCGGCTACACCGCAGCGATCTACGCCGCCCGGGCCAACCTCAGCCCTGTGGTGATCACGGGTTTTCAGGACGGCGGAATCCCTGGCGGTCAGCTGATGACCACCACCCACGTCGAGAACTTTCCCGGCTTCCCCGATGGAATCCTCGGCCCCGAGCTGATGGACCGGGTCAAGGCCCAGGCCGTCCGCTGGGGCACCCGCTTAATCGAGGCCGACGCCGAGGCCATCGACTTCTCCCAGCGCCCCTTCCGGATCCAGGCGGACGGGCAGACCATCCAGGCCCACGCTGTGATCCTGGCCACGGGTGCCAGCGCCAATCGCCTGGGCCTCCCCAGCGAGCAGCGCTTTTGGAACGCCGGCATCAGCGCCTGCGCTATCTGTGATGGTGCGACCCCGCAGTTCCGGGATGTGGAGCTGGCGGTCGTCGGCGGCGGCGACTCCGCCTGCGAAGAAGCGGTCTATCTGACCAAATACGCCAGCCGTGTCCACCTGATCGTGCGCAGCGACAAGCTCCGCGCCAGCAAGGCCATGGCAGACCGGGTGCTGGCCAACCCCAAGGTGCAGGTGCACTGGAACCGTCAGGTGGCGGACTGCAGCGGTGGCGAGTGGCTCGAGGCGATCCAGCTCAAGGATCCCGCGACCGGCCAGAGCGAAGAGCTCCCCGTACGGGGCATGTTCTATGCCATCGGCCACACCCCCAACACCCGCCTGGTGCGCGAGCAGCTCAGCACCGATGGCAAGGGCTACCTGATCACCCAGCCGGGGCGCCCCGAGACCAGCCTTGAGGGGGTCTATGCCGCCGGAGACGTGGCCGATGCGGAGTGGCGCCAGGGGATCACGGCCGCCGGTAGCGGCTGCCAGGCCGCCCTCGCCGCCGAACGCTGGCTGACGGAGAAGGACCTGGCGGTCACCGTCAGCCATGAGCCCGTCGATCCAGCCGAGGTGGGAGAAACCAAGCGCACGGCCGTCAGCGATGAGGCCAACTTCAGCAGCGATGCCCTATGGCAGAAGGGAAGTTTTGCCTTGAGGAAGCTGTATCACGACAGCACCAAACCGCTGGTGGTCGTCTACACCTCACCCACCTGCGGCCCCTGCCACGTGCTCAAACCGCAGCTCAAGCGTGTGCTCGACGAACTGGGAGGACAGGCCCAGGGCATCGAAATCGACATCGAGGCCGAACAGGAGATTGCGCAGCAAGCCGGTGTCAGCGGCACACCCACCGTTCAGGTCTTCCTGAACAAGGAACTCAAGCAACAGTTCCGCGGGGTCAAGCAGCGCAGCGAGTTCAAGGCAGCGATCGAAAGCCTGCT
>NZ_ADXM01000042.1:0-35165 GCF_000179255.1 Synechococcus sp. CB0205 | reverse complement strand
CAGCAACTGCTTCAGCCAGCCGCAACCCGTGAGTCCGTACAAACCCAATGGGCCTGGCTGTTCAGCAGTGCCATGGCCATCGCGGTTGTGTTGGCACCACCCAATCCGTCCTTCAGCGATCTCGCCGCCAGTCGCAGTGAGGCCTTGAATCCTGCGTCGGAATTGGAATTTGTCCTGCCGCCCTCGCAGCGGACCTTGACCGATTGGGTTCGACTGTTGCGCAGCCAACCGGACCCCACGCTCTACGCAGGTGATCCTGTAAACATCAGCGGCTTCGTCTACACCCCCAACGAGGGCCGCCCCCAACTCGGTCGCCTAACGGTGCGCTGCTGCCTGGCGGATGCGACTCCGATTGGCCTACCCATCCGTTGGCCGGATGGGTACACCCCAAAGAGAGACAGCTGGCTCTCGATCCGCGGCCAGATGGCCGTGGAGTCCACGGCCCCCGGATCAAGCCAGAGCATCGTGATCGCGGAACAGATCACATCAATCCCAAGGCCCCAGCAACCCCTCGAACCATGAGACAGCTGCGCTGGTTCCTGCTGGCCGGTCTGGCCTTAGCCGCACTGCAGCAACAGGTTCTGCTGCAGAGGCCGCCCCATCTGCGCAAGTTGGAATCCAGCACCGTCACCTCTGGACCGGCAGCGCTCAGCGTGGAATTCAGCAGGCCGATGGAGCGAACCAGCGTGGCCAAGGACAGCCAGCTGAAGCCGGCGCTGGCCCATCAATGGCTAGGCAGCGGCAACCTGTTGCGCCTGCTGCTCAATCCAGGACAAACCATCACAGCCCCCTTGGAGGTCGTTTTAGGGGGCGCCGATCAACGCGGCGTTGCTCTGGCTCGACAACAGTTCTGGTGGGATCCCAGGCCCTGGCTTGTGGTCGTCAGTCCAGGCCCCCAAGGGGACCAACTCGAGCTCCTTGGACGCGATGGCCAGTGGAGGCTCCTGAGCGAGGCCAAGGGCCCCATCACCTCCGTGGAACCCCTCGGCAATGGAGCAGGAATTGCCTTCAGCACCAGTGGCGGACGCACCGAGGAAACCTGGCTGCTTGAACTCAATCAACAGGCCACCTTCCAGGCCAAGCCCCAACCCCTTGCCGTGCAGGGAGTTAAGCGACTGCTTGATAGTCCACTGACATTCAGCCACTTCAGCAGCAACAGAACGGGAGATCTGTTGATTCAGTGGGGGGCACCAGGTTTTGCCCGCTCATTCACGACGTTGATCCAAGCCAATGGGCAACGCCGGCGCCTTGACCTGGACGCATCCGGAACGGCTCAACTTCTTCCTGGAGGCGGAGCGCTGATTGCGCCAGAGGCCGATGGCCTGGTGCTCAGCAACCTCCCTGGCCACCCCCCGCGCAGGCAGTTTCTGCCGGGCAGTCGCGACTTGAGCAGTGTTTGTCCCACGGGGGGCCGGGCGTTGTTGACCCGGCGGTGGCCGGACTATCGCCAATCCGTGGAACTGCTGGAGCCCGGCCAGCCACCCAAGCAGCTCTGGATTGGCTCAGATGCCGTGATGGGAACGGCATGCGAACGCAGTGGAGACCGCATCTGGCTCTTGCTGACCAACTGGGATCAAGCCACCAACAGTCAAACCCCACGCGTCCTAGTCCTGGACCGTTCTGGTGTCGTGCAAAACCAGCGCGAACTCAAGGGATGGGAATTGGAAATGCGCAGTGGCTTTGCGCTGGATCCAACCCGAGATGTTTTGTTGCTGGCCCTACGCAATCCCAAAGAGCCATTTGGGCGTGCCGCAGAGCTTCAGGCCTCAACCCTGGAGTTAAAGATCATCCCTAAACCGATCAAGCAAGCCTTTTGGCTACCGGCGCAATAGCTGCAAGGGCAGGGTCGCCATGCAGACAACCCCAATCACGGGACCCGGGGGGAGATTGATCGCAGGCTGCACTGCAACAACGAAGCCAGCACCGGAGAGCAGCAGTCCCCAAAGGGCAGAGCGCAGCAGGGCTTGCCGAAGACTCCTGGCCTTGGGCATCGCCAACAGGGCAGGCGCGGCCATCAGACTCACCACCAACACAATGCCAACGGCGCTCACCGCACTGACGACCGCCGCCGCTGCAACGAGTGTCAGCAAGAAACGCAGGGTGTTGACCCGCAAGCCAGCGGCCTGGGCGCCAACAGGATCAACCCCGAGATAGACGTACTGGCGATAGCGAAGCGCCAACAGCGTCACGATCATGGCCAAGGCCACGAGGCTTTGGATCAGCTCACGGGGACCGGCGGCCAGGAGGTCCCCAAACAGCACTGCCTCGAGATCAACCCGAATCCCCAACAAGGGAATGAGCAGAACGCCCAGGCCCAACGATCCGGCCAAGACCGAATTCAGAACGGCCTCTCTGTTGCGATCACCCTGGGGCAGGGCACTGGTCATCCGCTCGGCCAGCAAGGCAAAGAGCACCCCGCTGATCAATCCGCCGAGGCCCGGCTCAATGCCCCAAAAGAGGGCGACGGCTAGTCCAGGCAGTACCGCATGGGAAATCAGATTGACCTGAAAGAGCCGGCGCTGCACCAAGAGTGCCGTCCCCGCCAAGGGACAGAGCATGCCCACCACCAAGGCGATCGCGAAGGGTGTGAGCCACCAAGAGTCAGCCATAGGATCTGGGATTACGTCCAAGGCGGAAGCGCATGCCCTCCCAGGTTGCCGGCATCAGCGAGCGGCAGCAGCTGATCATCCAGCACCTGGAGGATGCCAACCAAGAGCTGTCGGGGCAGGACTTGCACGCGCGCCTGCGAGCCAGCAACAGTCCGATGGGTCTGGCCACGGTCTACCGGCACCTGCGCCAACTGCAACAACGGGGTCAGATCCGCTGCAGACATCTGCCCAGTGGAGAAGCTCTGTTTGCCCCGTTGGGGCGAGACGAACACCACATCACCTGCGTGGACTGCGGCACAACGGCTGTGCTCAAGCGCTGCCCTGTGCACCATGTCGACCTCGAGACGCAAGACAGCCAAGGGTTCGCCCTGCTGTTCCACACCCTGGAGTTTTTTGGCCTCTGCGAGCAGTGCCAGTCCCGTCAACGCGACTAACCACAGCAGTCGTGGCCGACTCTCAAATCACCCAGTGAGCGCCTGACCATCTCAGGAGCCCCTTGAGCGAGCAGGGCGCGATCCAACACGAGTACTTGGTCGTAGCCATCCAGGTCACTTCCCCAGTCATGACTACTGACGACGAGGGTCAAACCCGAATCACAGAGTTGACGCATCACCTGCAACAAGTTGGTGCGCGAGGGAGGGTCAATCGCCGCACAGGGCTCATCGAGAAGCAAGAGACTTGCCGGCTGCAACAACGTTCGGGCCAACAGAGCGCGTTGCTGCTGACCTCCTGAGAGTTCGTCCAATCGGCGCGAACCCAATCCAGCAAGACCAACCCGTTGCAGCACGGCCTCGACATCGCAACAACCAGGTCGACGCCCCAGAAGACGACCCAGTGCGACCAACTCCTGCACTGTGATCGGGAAGGTCCAATCGATGGCGCCACGCTGGGGCATCAAAGCGATTTGATGTCGAGCCAGCGCCGGTGTGAGCGGGGAACCCGACAGCTCCATGACACCGGAAGTCACCGGCAACTGGCCTTCCAGGGCATGGAGCAAGGTGCTTTTGCCCGCACCATTCGGCCCCACCAAGGCGGTTAACGAACCGGGCTTGATATGGAAGGAAACATCCTCAAGGACCAGTTGAGGACCGCGATGCACACACAGGTTTTGAACGCGAAGCACAGCGGTCCAACCTCTTGAGATCAACCTATCTGGACTTCCCCCTAAAAGCGAAGAGTGACGCCAGTCCCGACGTGATGCTGGAATCCAACACCCCAGCCTTCACCGGCCTGGGAGCTATAGACGGCCTCCCAGTGGGCAAAAGCGACAACGTTCTCGCTGATGGGATATTCGAATTCAATCTCACCACCCCAATCCGTACGCTGCGGAAGATTCGCGTAACGACCAGGGGTATAAAAGCGTGGACCGCCTGAGAGGGTCACATTGAGCTGGTCATAGTTAAAACCGAATCCCGCCCAGGTGTCGGTGTAATTACCGAGATAAGTCCCGTCGCTGTCCCAGCCCGAGTGATTGCTGGCCGAGACAAAAAGGCCATCGACAACGTTCTCCAGACCATCGCCCAAGGCGAAATTGACATCACCATCGCCAAAGGCATAAATCGCGCCTGCCTGCAACTCATTACGCAAGCCCAGCTGATCGTCATCTTGCGTCCGCGTGATGTAGTACGGCTTCCAAGTGGCCTGGATACTTAGGTTTTGATTGGGCTGATAGCGAGCAGAGAGGTAACCCTTGATATCCGTACGCCTCCAGGGGCTGGCCGATGTCACGACCTCTTCTGAATGGCCTTCTTCGGCATGGCCCTCATCGTGATGCTCATCCTCTTCGTGCACCTCTTCAGGCCCATGGACATGGACTTGCCCGTAGAAGTGCTCGGCCTCACCCCAGACCAGTGCAGGTCCAATGGCCGCCTCGATCGCAAAGCTGCCCTCGTTACTGAGCCCCCACTCAAGAACCGCCCCAAAGAGACCATCGATGGCGTAATGCCTGGGTTGCCCCTGAATGTTGTTCTCCAGCCCGCCATGGCCTTCGATGGTGATCACCGGAGAGGCCTTGTATTCACCTGGCTTGAGCTCTTCACCCCCCGGTCCACCGTGCGCCAGAGCCGGCATCGACAGAGCCAGGGCGCAACCTGTCGCCCATGACAAACGCTTAAAACAAGCCACGGCCGAAGAGACAACCATTGAATTGAACGATTTGGATTAAAAGGAGGGCCTGGAGTGAAGAACTAGATCGCCTTCCAGCGTGACGCGATCCGGTCTCCAGATGAACGGTCACAACGACCTCCCTGAGCATTCACGAAGGTGCACACATTGGACACAAAGGTGGCCACATAACTCTTTCCCTTTGCCACGCCATCGACAACAAGCGGCTGCCCATAAACAGGCAAACCCGAGGTCTTGCTGATGCGGCGCAATGTTTTCGAGGTTGCTTTCGATTCTGAAAACAAAACCTTGGTCCCCGACGCTTGCGCAGCCTGAGAAATCTCTCGAAGGCTGCTGGGACGCAGCGGACCACCGGATGCGAATGACCGCATCAACGGCACATAACGAATTTGATAACGCCTGGCCAACGACGAGAGCGCGTCATGCTCCGTCAGGACAACGCGATGAGCCTTAGGGACTGTCGCGCACTGGGCCGCAGCCCAACGGTCTAATTGGGTCAAGACGGAATCAACACGCGCGACGCGCGCATCAATGGAGCCCCGCGCCGAGGGAGCAACGTCACTCTTGAGCTGCCGAGAGACCACCTTGGCCATCGCCGCAGCCTGAAGAGGGTTGTGCCAGACATGCGGATCGCGACCAGGACTGGACGGCACGGCGACTTCCGCCACCTTGACCGTCCGCTTCAGCCGGCCAAGGCGCTCCAGCGCCGGACTCAGCCGGTAGCCATTCAGGAAGACCACCGAAGCCGACTGGATGGATGCGCGATCCCGGGCACTGAGTCGGTAGTCATGGGGGTCCGCGCCGTCCGGGACCAGACAGGCCACCGCAACGGTGGGACCGGCCACGGTGCGGACGAGGTCGCAAAGAATCCCGTTCGCCGCGACCACGGGCTGCGCAGCGGCGGCCGACCCAGCACCCATCACAGCCAAGCCGGCCGCCACGAGCCCGCCACCAAAGAGCAGAGAACAGCGAACCAAAGCCACTGAGCAACCAAGGGAATGATAACAGTTCTCACTCTCAATGCCAGCATGGGTCGTTGCCAGGCCGCGATCCGATCACCAGGCTGTGGATGGGACTGTCTTTGCCTTATTGATGCGATTCCTCAAACGTTCTGGTGCCCATGCCGGATTGATCGCTGCAGGCCTCCTTGCCCTCGCCGCCTGCCAATCACCCAGCGCAGACCCAACGGCAATGAGCGGCCCACAAAAAGAGGTCTATGCCTACAACGAGGGTGCCATCACAGCCCTGGAAGGCCATCTCCTGGCCGCGATCGAGCTCTCTCCGGATCGCTTTGATCCTGAAGATGACCACGACCATGAGGCCCTGATCAAACAGACCCGGGCGACCGCCACGAGCTACACCGACGCTCTGCAGAGCATTCAGGCCGATCTCAAGGATGGCCCCTGCAAAAGCGCCCAAGCGGCCTACCTCAAGCTCGAGCAACAGGAGCTCGGCGTGATTAACGCGATGCTCGATGCCCTCTCCGATGGCGATGGCGCTGAAGCCAAGGCTGCCGCCAAGACCTACAAGGACCTCACGAGCTCAGCCGAAAGCCAAACCATCGACCAGGCCTATCTGAAGGCCTGTGGCTTGAGCAGCGTCTAAAGCTGCAGGCCACGTCCCAGACTGAGGGGATCGATCCCAGCCGCAGCAAGCCGCCTTCACCATGAGCAGCAGCCTGATGGAACAGGCCCCTAGCGGGCTTCCCGTGACCATCCTCACGGGCTTCCTTGGCGCAGGAAAAACCACGCTGCTCAACCACATCCTCAGCAACCAGCAGGGCGTCAAAACCGCTGTGCTGGTCAACGAGTTTGGAGAAATCGGCATCGACAACGACCTGATCATCGCGACTGGCGAGGACATGGTCGAACTCAGCAATGGCTGCATCTGCTGCTCCATCAATGGAGAGCTGCTGGACGCCGTCTACCGGATCCTCGATCGCCCAGATCCGGTCGACTATCTGGTGGTGGAGACCACTGGACTGGCTGACCCGCTGCCGGTGGCCATGACCTTCCTCGGCAGCGATCTACGGGATCAGACCCGGCTCGACTCGATCATCACCCTGGTCGATGCTGAGAACTTCAGCGACGAGATCCTCGATGGGGAGGTGGCCCGGGCCCAGGTGGTCTATGGGGACATCCTTCTGCTGAACAAGTGCGACCTCGTGAGCGAGGAGCGCCTCACTGCGGTGGAAGACAAGCTGCGGGAGATCAAAACCGATGCGCGGATCCTGCGCTCGGTCAAAGGGGAGGTCAATCTGCCGCTGCTGCTCAGCGTGGGCCTCTTCGAAAGCGACAAGGTGGCTGCGCAGCAAAACCACGACGACTGCGACCACGACCACGGTCACTGCGTCCATGAGCACGACCACGATCATTCCCACGACCACCAGGACCACAGCAACTGCGAGCACGACCACGGTCATTCACACGATCACAGTCACGACCACGGGCACTCCCACGACCATTCCCACGCGGATCACCTCGCCATCGAGGGATTCACCTCCCTCTCCTTCAATGCCGAGGGGCCCTTTTCCCTGCGGAAGTTTCAGAACTTCCTCGACAACCAGCTGCCTGCGGGTGTCTTCCGCGCCAAGGGAATCCTCTGGTTCAACGAGAGCAGCAAGCGCCACGTCTTCCACCTGGCCGGCAAGCGTTTTTCCATCGACGACAGCGAGTGGAGCAAGCCCAGCGACCGCAAAAACCAATTGGTCGTGATCGGCAAAAACCTCGACCACGCCAAGATCCGCAAGCAACTTCAGGCCTGCGTCGCCAAAGATGCCGGCAAGGGCTTCTCCTGAAGCGATAATCCGAACAGCGGTTTCCTGGACCCAGCCCAGGAAGGCAACGAGGAAAGTCCGGTGCGATTCCGGCACTGTCCCGCAGCTGTGATGGGAGCGCCCGCTCCTCAGTCAGAACGCTCGCCGCCCTCACCCCCCCAACCTCAGCACCGGCGCGGACCGGATCTGCCATGAACTCGAAACTGACCCGATCGCTGCTGAGCAGCACTGCAGCTGGACTGGGACTGAGCCTGCTCTCCATGCTCCCGGCCGGTGCCCATGGCAGCGCCGACCATGGCGTCATGGGTGGCGCCCTTCACCCCCTGCTCGGACTGGATCACCTGCTGATGCTGGTGACCGTCGGTCTCTGTGTTGCCCAGGCCGGGCGTCCGTTGCTGACCACTGCCGTTGCTGGCGCGCTGCTGGGTTCGATCGTTGGCAGCTTTGGCGGGCAACTGCCCGGGGCTGAAGTGCTTGCAGCACTGGCGATCTCGGCTGTTGCTGCCGTGCTTGTTCTGGTGCTGCGCGGTCACTGCGGTCGTTCGATCCTGGCCCTCGCCGTTGGCGGGGCCGTCGCCCTGCACGCCATGCTCCATGGCCTGGAGTCCAGTGGCAGCTCCTTCTGGTGGATTGGCGCCCTGCTGAGCTCCGCTGCGGTGGTGGGCGGCAGCGCCTGGCTGAGTCAGCGGTTTGACCGCAAGCTGGCCAGCCTCGGGGCCGGGCTGCTGGTTCTGGCGGGCGGCCTGCTGGCGATTGCACCCCTCTGAGCTGCAGCATCCGCGACAGCAGAAGCGAAAAACGCCGTTATGGTGTGTCGAACCGCATCCCCCGGATGGCCGAGTTCACTGCACTCACAACGGTTCTGGGGCTCGTCGGTCTGATTTTCTGGCTCGCCACCGACTCGGACGATGACAACGGCGGCGGCGGTTTGATGCAACCGTCGCTCGTGCCGGTCCGGGTCAACCGCCGCTGATCAAACCTCGTCCTCCTGCTGGGAACAAGCGGGACAAAGCGCCCGCACGTTCAAGACGCAGTTGAGCAGCTGAAAGCCATGTAGAGCCGCGGCTTCACCGCCGGCCTGAAGCACCGCTTCACTTTCAAACTCCTCGGTGTGTCCGCAGCGGGCACAGACCAAGTGGTGGTGGTCCCGGTGCGCCTCATCACTGGCCAGCTCAAAGCGCCGGCCCCCTTCGGGCAGCTCCAACTCGCAGAGCAGCTCCATCGAGCTCAGTAGCCGCAAGGTGCGATACACCGTGGCCAGGGAGACCCGCTCTTCCGCCTTCAGCAGGCGCTGATGCACCTCCTCAGCACTGAGATGACTTCCCTCGCCCAGGCGCTCAAACAGGGCCAAGACCCGTTGCCGCTGGGGCGTCAGACGCTGTCCGCGGTCATGCAGCGAGCTGCGTAAGGCATCGGCCTGCACCGGGGAGACGGGACCAGCGGGCAAGACGCTCTCTCAGGGCACTTCTCAACAATACCCACTGTTGCGAAGCGCCGCCAGGTCCCGGCGGGCAGCGGCGGCCATCAGACAATCCGCCAGGGACACCACGAGCCTGTAGCTCAGGGCCACCGCCAGCAGGGGGGCCTCGGGGACCGACACCGCCAGGCGCAGCACGAGCACCGCCTCAAATACCCCCAGCCCCCCAGGGGCAGCAGGCACCACCAGCCCAGCCGTCCAGGCCAGGGCGAACCCGGACAACCAGCCCCACCAGCTCAGTTGAACGCTCAGGTCAAAGGCTTGAACGCAGCAGGCGAAGCCTCCAAAGCGGCAGAGAACAAAGACCAACTCCGCCAGCAGGGGCAGCCAGGGATAGCCCGGCAAGCGCAGGCTCCCTGGGGTCAGGCCGGCGGGATCAACCTCCAGGGCTTGGGCGCGGCGGCGCTCCAGACCCTCCAGCAGAGGGTTTAACCAACGCGGCACCAGGGCCAGCAGAGGCAGCAGGCCCAACAGCCCGAGCCCTCCCCCCAGGGCCACCAGGGCCAAGGCCGCCGCCGCCATCAAGAGCGGATCCAGCAGGACGGTCCCCAGGGCCTGCCGACCACTCAGGGGTTGGCGGCAGGGTCGACCAGCGCGCAGGGCCCGAACCCGCGTGACCAGGTGCCACACCCCACCTGGCAGGTACTTGCGCAGATTCGACTCGAGGAAGAGCAGCAGCACAGGCGTCCAGCGCGGTGCCGCTCCGAACCAGCGCAGGACCACTCCCCACGCCAAGCCATTGACCACCAGGCTCAAGGCACTCAGCCCGAGGCCCAAGGCGAGCCAGAGCCAGGACTGACGATCCAGGCTGAGCTGCAAGAGCTGGCTGCCATGGGAGACCACAGCCGTCAGAACAAAAGCAAAGCTCGCCGCACTCACCCAAAGCCGGGCGCCCCCAGGCAGAGAGAGCCCCCTCAGCCGCTGGATCACGGCTGCTCCTCCAGCCAGCGGAGCAGCTCTGCGCGCAGCTGATCCAGGGGCAGCTGCCGCTGCTGCGCCAAGGGAATCAAGTCCTCCAGTTCCGGCTTGCAGAGCGCGCTGCCATCGGGGCGGATGGAGCGCTTGAAGCGCACGGGCCCCCAGGGCGTCTGCCGCTGCTCGATCTGCCGAGGCAGGGCCCAGCGCTGCTGCTGCTGCTCACGCACCCCCAGGCTGCTGCCATAGCGCCACCAGATCGCCCGCAGGGCCTCCGCCTGCTCCGGCCAGGCCAATGCTGTGATCAAGCTGCCCGCGCGTCCCTTCTTCATCACGACCGGCTGGGCAAAGACCTCCAACGCCCCGGCCTCCCGCAGGGCCTCCTGGAGGAAGGCCACATCCTCCGGGGTGGCATCGTCGATCTGGGCCTGCTGCTGCACAACGGTCTGCAACTCGGGCGCCCTGCCAGCGGGGACATCCGCCTCAGCCAGGAGCAGGCGCAACTGATTCGGGCGATCCAACTCGCGCGTGCCCAGCCCGATCCCCAGCCGGCTCGGACGCAGGGACGGCGCCGGCGCGAAGCACTCTGCCCAGGCCACCATCAGGGCCAATCCCGTCGGCGTCGTCAATTCCGCTCCAGGAAAGCCCGCACTCGTGGCGAGCGGAACCCCATGGCGCGTGGCCAGCTCCAGCACCGCGGGCACCGGCACCGGCAGCAGGCCGTGGGCACTCTTGACCTGGCCATGGCCAGCGGGGGGAGGACTGCAGATCAGGCGCTCAACACCGAAGTGCTGCAAGCCAGCGCAGACGCCGACCACATCCACCAGGGCATCCAGGGCCCCCACCTCATGGAAATGCACCTGCTCGGGCGGGTGGCCATGGACCGCGCCTTCCGCCTCCGCCAGCACCCCAAAGACCCTCAACACCGACTCACGGAGTGCCGGCGGCCAATCGGCTGCCTGAATCTGCTCTTTGAGGCTCGCCCAGTGACGATGGGGGGGCTGCCGCTCCAGCAGCTCCACCTCCAGATGCAAGCCACGCAATCCTGCGCTGCGGCGCTCCTCCAGCTGCAGGCGATAGAGCCCAGCCAAACCCAAGGCCGCCAGGGGTTGGTGGACGACCTCCTCAGGCAGTCCGCAGTCAAACAGGGCCGCCAGGAGCATGTTCCCGGCCAATCCCGTCGGGCAATCCACCACCGCCAGGGATCCCATCAGGCCTCCTGCAGAAGCTGCTCCGCGCTGGCCTGAAGCTGCTCGCGGTGCTGCTCCAGCCACTGCTGCACCTCGCGGCGGGCGCGACGCTGCTCGTTTTGGGCCGTCATCACATCGTGTCCGGAGAGGCCCCAGAGCCGTCCCAGCAGAGCCCGGTCATCGGCACCGCCGCGGGAGCCGCCGTACTCGACCACCTCCGCCACCATCCCGGCCAGAAGCACCCGGCTCCAACGCCGCAGATCCTCCAGCGGCATCTTCACCTGGGCGGGAGGTTCCAATTCGGTGCTGCCGTTCACGCGCAAACCATGGCGCAAACAGGCGCGGCTGCCCACAAGAACCTGCTTCACCGGCAACTGGTTCTCTGCGGCCAGCAGCAGGTGTCCGGCCTCATGCACAGCAATCCGCCTCAGCCGAGAGCGACCCAAACCAAAGGGCAGGGCCTCTGCCAGTAGATGCCCCCCCAGGCCACCAAAACGAGCCGCATCAAGCGTCAGGGCCGTGAGTGCCCCACCGGCCGCTCCGGCAATCAGCCAGGGGGAGAGGCCCAGCACAGGGCCCACAACGGAGACAACACTGATACCCGCGACAGCAACACCGGCCCGCAAGGCCGCCGTTGATCCCTGATCGGAGCTGGCCAGACGCACCTAGCGGCGAGCACCGCGGGGACCGCCGCGACCGCGACCGGCCCGTTGCGGCACAGGAGCAATGACTTCGTGGTTCTCAACCTGCAGGGTTTGACCCTCGCGGCGTAGATCCAATGAAACGAAGTGGCGCAGATGGGCGGGATCCACCTGGCCCTTCAGCTGGAGTTTGAACGGGGTTGGGCGGCGACCGTCAGGCCGGGGCTGCTGGCGAATCTTGACGACCAGATCACCGTCCTCTGGACGGGTGTAGATCAGCTCGCCGCGCACGGAGAAATAGCCGTCGCCTTCGGGCAGGTCATCCCCCTCATCGGCACTCTCCTCGGGGGAGAGGGTGCTGGGTTCCCAGACCCCCACCAGCTGGAGATGGAGCTGATCAGGATCGCGGAAACGGGGATAGGCCACCCAGAGGTGGGGCTTGCTCAGGTCCAAGTGACGGCGCATCAGCGTCAGCACGCGTCCAAGGACAACGGCATCAATCTCTGAGCCGTCCTCGGTCTGGATCACTCCACGGGTGAGCTGATCTGCATCAGCCGGCACGTAAGTCCCCCGCACCACGCCGATGGCGCGGTACTGCATCGGTTCTGTGACCGGGGAAATGGGGTGTTGACGCATCGTGGCTGAAACCCTCTGGGCGCTCGTGAAATCCATCGCCCGCTGGACAATGTACCGAGCTTGCAAAAAGGGCCCAGACTGAGGCCCACTTGCAGGTTCCTCGATGCCGGCACGCGGCCGCACCAACCAGCGCGATGGCGTGCTCATCGCCCTGGTGGCATCGGGGCTGGTGACGGTGTCACTCACCGGCGGCTGGCTGCTGGGTCAGCACCAAGCCCTCAAAGCCCAGGGCAGCCCCGAGGGCAGCAATGAGCGCCAAATTGCCCTGCTGCAAGCCCGCCTCGGCGACGGATCCGCCAGCAACGCTGATCAGCAACGGCTCATCGATCTCTTGATCCAGCAAGGTCAATCCCAGGAGGCCAGCCTCGTGCTGGAGCGCCTGGCCGATCAGCAGCCGCAAAACTGGCAGCTGCGTCTGCTGCTGGCGGAGCTCCGCCGCACCAACAACGACCGCTCGGGGGCTGAGCGGGAGTTACGCCAGATCCTCAACCTCAAGCCCGATCGGATTGAAGCGCTGCAACTGCTCACCCTGATCCAACTGGAGCAGGGGCGCGGCGCTGAAGCAGAGGCCCAGCTCAAGACCCTGCTGGAGGCCAGCAGTAAACCCACCCCCCAACCACAAAAGCTGGGGCTTGGCCTGCTGCTGGGTGATCTGCGCCAGCGGCAAGGGAAGAGCGCGGACGCCTTAGCCCTCTATGGACAGCTCGCCAAAGATTTCCCGCGAGACCCCAGACCTCTTCTTGCCATTGCCTTGCTGAAACAAGACCAAGGCGACCTCGCGGGAGCTGGTCAGGCCCTGGCGGACGCCCAGGCCAGGCAACCGGAAAAGAAAGACCCACGCCTGGATCGTGTCGCCGCCAGCTGGGGACTCGACAGCCTCAGGGAGAACAAAAAGAGCGCTAAGGAGCCGTCACCAGCGGAGAAGAAGCCCCAGAGCTAGGGGGAGCCGCCTGGCTGTCGAGCTGACGCAGTGCCGCGTCAATGGCGTCGCCAGGGTCGGTGGCGTCATCCATCGCCGAGCTGCGCCGCAGCTTGTTCATCAGGTCGATCGGATTCGTGCTGTCCAGCAGCGACCCGCCCTTTCGACTGGTGCCACCGGGGCCCTGATCAAAAACGCTCGGCTCGGGAGCAAGGTTCGTGTTGCCGGACTGGGCGCGAGCCGCGAGGGGCAGCACTGCGGCGGCCGCGATCAAGGCCGCGGTGAGTCCCCGGTACATGGCACTTCGATCGAACAGCTTGGCGGGAATGCTAGGAGCAGCCCCAAGCCACCTCCCATCGATGCGCATCGCCAGCTGGAACGTCAATTCCGTGCGGACCCGCCTGGATCAAGTGTTGGCCTGGCTGCAGACCCATGAACCGGATGTGCTCTGCCTGCAGGAGACCAAGGTCAGCGACGACCTGTTCCCGCTGCAGGCCTTTGAGCAGATCGGCTACCACTGCGCCATCAGCGGACAGAAGGCCTACAACGGCGTCGCCCTGATCAGCCGAGAGCCGCTGGAGGACGTCCAGGTGGGCTTCGACGCCCTGCTCCCGGACGCGGGGCCGCTCAGCGAACAAAAACGGGTGATCAGCGGAATGCTCGATGGGGTGAGGATCCTGAACCTCTACGTCCCCAATGGCAGCTCCCTGAAGAGCGAGAAATACCATTACAAGCTTGAGTGGCTGGCCTGCCTGCAGCGCTACCTGGCGGTGCAGGAGGAGCAAGGGGATCCGCTCTGCATGGTGGGGGACTTCAACATCGGTTTGGAGGACCGGGATCTACCGGACCCGCAACGCCTCAGCGGCACGATCATGGCCAGCGATCCAGAGCGCTCAGCCCTGCGCGCCGCCCTCGCCGATCGCCTCACGGATGTCTTTCGTGTCTTTGAACCGGGCAGTGGGCACTGGAGCTGGTGGGACTACCGCAGCGGGGCCTGGGACCGGGACCTGGGCTGGCGCATCGACCACATCTATCTCTCAGAGGAGCTCCTGGGCTGCGCCACCGGCTGCGTCATCGACAAACAGCCCCGCGGCAATGTCCAACCCAGTGACCATGCCCCGGTGGTGGTGAACCTGGCCTGGCCGCCGGAAGAGGACGAAGACGAGGACAGCTGGCCCTAGTAGAGCTCGACCCCCTCGGGTAGGCGCTGGCCCTCCTCCTTCAGCTCCACCCAGCGACGGGCCGATTCTCCGCAGCTCTTCGGGGTGGGGAAGATCTTGCCGGGGTTGGCCAGGCCGTCTGGATCAAAGGCCCGCCGCACCAGTTGCATCGTCTCGAGGTCATCGGGACTGAACATCCAGTCCATGTAGCAGCGCTTGTCGCTGCCCACCCCGTGTTCACCACTGATGCTGCCGCCAGCATCGAGGCAGAGCTTCAAGATGGCTGCCCCCAAGGCCGTGACCCGCTCGTTCACGCCGGGCTCATCGGCGCGATAGAGGATCAAGGGGTGGAGGTTGCCATCACCGGCGTGGAAGACGTTGGCCACCGCCAGACCGTGCTCCTCGCTCAGTCGCTCAATCGCCGCCAAAACCCGCGGCAGGGCCGTCCGCGGCACCACCCCGTCCTGCAGGTAGTAGTTGGGGAATTGGCGGCCCAGGGCTGAAATCGCACTCTTGCGGCCCTTCCAAAGGCGATCGCGCTCTTCCTGACTCCAGGCCTCACGGACCCCACCGGCTCCGGCCTCCCGGCAGAGCTCCGCGGCCATCTGCACTGACTCCTGGACCTCCAGGGGGTGCCCGTCGAGTTCCACCAACAGAACAGCTGCGGCCTCGCGGGGGTACTCATCAACGCCGAAGAAGTCATTGACCGCATGGATGCAGCGGCGATCCATGATTTCCATGCCCGCCGGCAGGACCCCAGCGGCGGTCACCAGACGCACGGCCTCGCCCGCCGCCTCCATCGAGGCGAAGTCCGCCAAGAGCACCGCCACGCAGGCCGGTTGCCGCAACAGGCGCAGGGTGATGGCCGTTGCAATCCCCAGGGTTCCCTCACTACCGATGAACACCCCACGCAGGTCCAGCTCGGGGGGCTCCGCCATGCCCGAACCCAGGGTCGTCACGCTGCCATCGGGCAGGACCACCTCCATCGAAAGGACGTGGTTGCTCGTCACGCCGTACTTCAGGCAGTGCACCCCTCCGGAGTTCTCCGCCACGTTCCCGCCGATGCTGCAGGCCACCTGGCTGGAGGGATCGGGGGCGTAATAGAAGCCATCGCCGGCGACCGCCCGCGTCACCCAGCTGTTGATCACCCCGGGCTCCACGGTGATGCGCTCATTGGGGAGATCAATGGCGATCACCCGGCGCATGCGGCTGGTGGCGATGACCAGCGCGGGTTGCTCCGCCAAGGCCCCGCCCGAGAGGCCCGTGCCGCTGCCTCGGGCGATGAACGGAACCTGAAGCTCGTTGCAAAGGCGCACCACCGCCGCCACCTCAGCGGTGGTCTCCGGCAAAACCACCAAGGGCGGTTGATGGCGATGCAGCGTCAAACCATCGCAGTCGTAGGCCAGCAACTCCTGACGCTTGGCCACCACCGAGCGCGCCGGCAGCAGGGCCTTCAATCGGCGCTCAACCAAGCCCCAGTCTGGATTCACAGCGATTGTGGGGACGCCCAACGACCTTAACGAGCTGGCACGGTCTCGACCGCTTGGGCGGTGATTGCGTAAGGATGGGCGACGCTTAAGGCCCATTTGGGGTCTCGAGCCCCAACCCAGTCTGCGGATTCCGTTTTGACCTCGGCTCCTGTCTCGGCACCTGTGCACAACACCACCCGTTCCCAGGAACTCTTCAGTGCCGCCCAGAAGCTGATGCCCGGCGGCGTCAGTTCACCCGTGCGCGCGTTCCGTTCGGTGGGCGGCCAGCCGATCGTCTTTGACCGCGTCAAAGGGGCCTATGCCTGGGACGTCGATGGCAACCGCTACATCGACTACATCGGCAGCTGGGGCCCTGCCATCTGCGGCCATGCCCACCCTGAGGTGATCAGCGCGCTGCACGACGCCCTGGAGAAAGGCACGAGCTTCGGCGCCCCCTGCGCCCTCGAGAACCAGCTGGCCGAGATGGTGATCGATGCCGTCCCCTCCGTGGAGATGGTGCGCTTCGTCAACAGCGGCACCGAGGCCTGCATGTCGGTGCTGCGCCTGATGCGCGCCTTCACCGGCCGCGAAAAGATCATCAAGTTCGAAGGCTGCTACCACGGCCACGCGGACATGTTCCTGGTGAAGGCCGGCTCCGGTGTGGCCACCCTGGGCCTGCCCGATTCCCCTGGCGTGCCGCGCACCACCGCCGCCAGCACCCTCACCGCTCCTTACAACGACCTGGAAGCGGTCAAGCAACTCTTTGCTGAGAACCCCGGTGAGATCGCCGGTGTGATCCTCGAGCCGATCGTCGGCAACGCGGGCTTCATCACCCCCGAGCCCGGCTTCCTCGAGGGCATTCGTGAGCTGACCAAGGAGAACGGCGCCCTGCTGGTCTTCGATGAAGTGATGACCGGCTTCCGCATCAGCTACGGCGGTGCCCAGGCCAAGTTCGGCGTCACCCCTGACCTGACCACCATGGGCAAGGTCATTGGCGGCGGACTGCCCGTGGGTGCCTACGGCGGCCGCGCCGACATCATGAGCATGGTGGCCCCCGCCGGCCCGATGTATCAGGCCGGCACCCTCAGCGGAAACCCCCTGGCCATGACCGCTGGCATCAAGACCCTGGAGTTGCTGAAGCAACCCGGCAGCTACGAGCGCCTTGAAGCGATGACCAGCCGCCTGATCGCCGGAATCATGGATGGCGCCCGCAGCGCGGGTCTGCCCATCACCGGTGGTTCGGTGAGCGCCATGTTCGGCTTCTTCCTCTGCGAGGGTCCGGTGCGCAACTTCGAAGAGGCCAAAGCCGCCGATGCGGAGCGCTTCGGCAAGGTGCACCGCGCCATGCTCGAGCGCGGCATCTACCTGGCCCCCAGCGCCTTTGAGGCGGGCTTCACCTCCTTGGCCCACTCC
The DNA here is from genome assembly GCF_000179255.1 of Synechococcus sp. CB0205. Classification (NCBI taxonomy): domain Bacteria; kingdom Bacillati; phylum Cyanobacteriota; class Cyanophyceae; order Synechococcales; family Synechococcaceae; genus Synechococcus; species Synechococcus sp. CB0205. The sequence goes on along the minus strand of NZ_ADXM01000042.1, from coordinate 17,836 downwards.
GACGAAGACATCGACACCACCATCGCGGCCTTCCGCGAGTGCTTCGCCGCGGTGGCCTGACGATGCAGCGGAGGGGCCTGCTGCGGGCTGCGGCCACAGCGGCGGGCTCCGCGGGAGCTGCCTCCTTACTGGGTGCCTGCCGCATCCGCAAAGTTGGTGAAGCTTCCGGGGTCGCGCGGCCCCAGGTGCGCTGGCGCATGGCCACCAGCTGGCCCCACTCCCTGGACACGATTTTTGGCGGCGCCCAGACCATCAGCCGCCGGGTCGCGGAACTGAGCGAGGGCAGCTTCCAGATCGAGCCCTATGCCGCCGGGGAACTAGTGCCGGGCCTGGAAGTGCTCGACGCCGTGCAAAACGGCTCCGTCGAATGCGGCCACACCTCCAGCTACTACTACGTCGGCAAGAACCCCGCGCTGGCCTTCGGCACCTCCGTGCCCTTTGGCCTGACGGCCCAGCAGCAGAACGCCTGGCTCTATGAGGGTGGCGGCAATGAGGCCATCAATCGCCTCTACGCCGATTTCGGTGTGATCAGCTTCCCGGCGGGGAACACCGGAGCCCAAATGGGCGGCTGGTTCAAACGGGAACTGGAGGGACTCCAGTCCCTGAGGGGCCTAAAGATGCGCATCCCCGGCCTGGGGGGCAAGGTCATGGCCTCCCTCGGGGTGAACGTTCAGGTCCTACCGGGCGGCGAGATCTACCTGGCCCTTGATCGTGGTGCCATCGATGCGGCGGAGTGGACCGGCCCCTACGACGACGAGAAGCTCGGCCTCCCCCGGGCGGCCCGCTTCTACTACTACCCAGGCTGGTGGGAACCAGGTCCGACCCTCGCGGCTCTGGTGAACCAGAGCGCCTGGCGCGCCCTTCCGGCGGACTATCAGGCGATGTTCAGCACGGCCTGCTACGAAGCGAACCTCTCGATGCTGAGCCGCTACGACAGCCTCAACGGTCAGGCCCTGCAGCGCCTGATGACAGGCGGAACCCAATTGCGTGCCTACGACGAAGCGATCCTGACGGCAGCCCGCGAGGCCAGCGACCAGCTCTACGCCGACACGGCACGGACGAACCAGGATTTCAAAACGCTCTACGCCGGCTGGAAGACCTTCCGTGAGCAGATCTGGGCCTGGAACCGGGTCAATCAGCTCTCCTACGCCAGCTTCAGCTACGGCCAACCCCGCTGATGGCGCGCGTGGACTGGCCTGATCAGATCGATCGACTGAACCAGGCTGCCGCCTGGATTGGTCGCTGGTCCATCCTGCTGATGTTGGTGGTCGGGGCCTGGAATGTGGTCGGGCGCTACCTCGGCCTGGCCCTGGGACTGAGCCTGAGCTCCAACGCCCTGATCGAGGCCCAGTGGGCCCTGTTTTCCATCGCCTTCCTGCTGGGGCTGGGCTACACGCTCCAGCGCAATGGCCATGTCCGAGTGGATGTGCTCCACAGCCGCTGGTCCCCCCGCAAACAACGGCGGGTTGAACTCGGCGGGACGTTGCTGCTGCTGCTGCCCTTCGCGGTCATGGTGCTGCTGGTCTCGCTGCTACCCGCCCTGCAGTCCTGGCAGATCTGGGAGCAATCGCCGGATCCCAACGGCCTGCCGCGCTACTGGATCAAAAGCTTGATCCCCCTGGGCTTTGGCTTGTTGGCGCTGCAGGGGCTGGCCCAGGCGCTGCGCCTGAGGCGTGAGCGCTGATGGAACTGGAGGCCTTCGGCTACGTCATCACCTTTTTCCCCGGCGAGGTGCTGGGGCCCGCGATGTTCATCGCCCTGGTGCTGGCGCTACTGAGCGGCTACCCGGTGGCCTTCGGCCTGGGCGGCATCTCGGTGCTCTTCGCCCTGTTGGGGATGGCCGTTGGGGTGATTGAACCGCAGTTCTTGACGGCGCTGCCCCAGCGGATCTTCGGGATCATGAGCAACTTCACGTTGCTTGCGATTCCAGCCTTCGTGTTCATGGGGGCCATGCTCGAGCGCTCGGGCATCGCCGAACGATTGCTTGTGGCCATGGGCCAACTGCTGCGAGGAGTCCGCGGCGGCCTAGCCCTGGCGGTGGTGCTGGTGGGGGCGCTCCTCGCCGCAACCACCGGTGTCGTCGCCGCCACCGTCACCACCATGGGACTGATCTCCCTGCCGGTGATGCTGCGGGCGGGCTACGACCGCTCCCTGGCAACGGGAGTCATTGCCGCCTCCGGCACCCTGGGCCAGATCATTCCGCCGAGCATCGTGCTGGTGGTACTTGGCGACCAGTTGGGGGTCTCCGTTGGCGACCTGTTTCTGGGGGCGCTGATTCCCGGGGTACTGATGACCGCGGGCTTCGCGCTCTACGTCCTGGTCATCAGCAGCCTGAAGCCGGAGCTGGCACCAGCCCTCAATGCCGAGGCCGACTCCAGCCAGCCGAGCGGCAGGGCACTGTTGAAGGTGCTGCTGCCGCCCCTGGGCTTGATCCTGCTGGTGCTGGGCAGCATCTTTTTTGGCCTGGCCACCCCCACCGAAGCTGGAGCAATTGGGGCGATCGGAGCCATGGCCCTGGCGGCCCTGGAGGGGGGACTGAATCGCCGCGGCCTCAATCAGGTCTGCGACGACACCCTGCGCACCACCGCGATGGTGATGGCGATTCTGCTGGGATCCACCGCCTTCAGCCTGGTCTTCCGCGGCGTGGGCGGCGATCAGCTGATCAGCGATCTGCTGCTCAACCTGCCGGGGGGCAAAGCGGGCTTTTTGCTGGTGAGCATGGCAGTGATCTTTGCCCTGGGCTTCTTCATCGACTTTTTTGAGATCGCGTTCATCGTCTTGCCCTTGCTGCTGCCCAGCGCGCGTCAGTTGCTGGGACCTGAGGCCCTGCTCTGGTTTGGGGTGCTGATCGGCGCGAACCTGCAGACCTCGTTCCTCTCGCCCCCCTTCGGCTTTGCCCTGTTCTTCCTCCGCGGGGTGGCTCCAGACGAGGTCAGCACCCAGTCGATCTACCGCGGTGCCTGGCCCTTCATCGGCGTTCAACTCGCGGTCTTGCTGCTGATCGTCTGCTTCCCGCCCTTGGTGAACTGGCTCCCGTCGATGCTGCGCGTCTAGGGGCGCTCAACCACTGCCGCCGCATCCGGTCGACGGGGGTCAGCCACACCCCAACTGCCCAGCAGTCTCTCGGCGTCGTAGCGGACTTCTGCAGAGTTCGCTGACCCCATCGCTGGACGCAGCCGGAGTTGATGGCCCCGCTGCTCCAGCAGCCGCCAGGTGTCGGGACTCAACCCCTGCTCCGTGCTGATTTGATCAGGCCAGAGTTGGCTGTGGATCCGGGTCTCTGCCACCGCTGAGGCCAGGTTGAGGCCATGCACCAACCGGTTCAGCAGCACCTGCAGGACCGTGGTAATGATCCGGCTTCCGCCTGGGCTGCCCGTGGCCAGCAGGGGCCTGCCATCGGCGTGGAACACCAGGGTCGGGGTCATCGAGCTGAGGGGACGGCGTTCTGGGGCGATGGCGTTCTGGCTGCCCTGGCGCAGGCCGTAGGCATTGGGCGCTCCGGGCTTGGCCGTGAAGTCGTCCATCTCGTTATTGAGCAGGAACCCGGCGCCAGGAACGCTGATGCCATTGCCGTAGGCCGTATTCAAGGTGGTGGTGGTACTCACCAACCCGCCATCGCGGTCCACCACAGAGAGGTGGGTCGTATTGGTGCCGCCCTGGGCCGGCAGTACCTCGGCTTCCAGCTCAGTGGCAGGGCGGTGACGATCGAGCCGAATCTGTCGCCGTTGGGCATCGGCATAGCGATCACTGAGGAGACGATCCAGCGGCATCGCCACCTGGTCCGGATCGCCCAGAAGACGATTGCGGTCCCGGTAGGCCAGGTTCATGGCCTCCACCATCCGGTGAATCGTCGCGGCGCTGTTCAGACCGCTGCGCTGAAGCTGCAGCGGCTCCAGGACCTTGAGCAGTTGCAGCAGAGTGGCCCCGCCCCCGCTGGGAGGGGGCATCGTCAGCACGGGATAGCCCCGGAGTTCCCCCTGCAGTGGACGCATCCAGGGGGCTTGATAGCGCTTGAGATCCTCCAGGCTGATCAGACCGCCCTGGGCCTGCATCAAAGCGACCAGGTTCTCGGCCAAGGGACCGCTGTAGAAGCAACGGGCACCCTGCTCCGCAATGCAGCGCAGACTGCGCGCCAGCAGCGGTTGCTTCAGGCGCTCGCCGCTCAGGTAGGGGGCCCCATCAGGCTTGAAGAACTGGGAACGGCTCGTGGGATCAGCCTTCAGCAACGGCGCCGCCGCCTGGAGGGAGTCACTCAACTCCGGCCCCACCAAAACACCCTGTTCAGCCAGGTCAATCGCCGGCTGCATCACCTGGGCGAGGGAGAGGCAGCCATAACGGCGTTGCACCTGGGTCAAGCCAGCCACCGTGCCGGGGACCCCCGTGCTCAGGAGGCTGCGCAGGGCCCGCTGGCGATTCACCGTGCCGTCGGGGTTCAAGAACAGATCCGCTCGGGCCGCCAGTGGGGCCTTCTCTCGGAAGTTCAGGGCCACGGCCTCACCTCGGCCCAGGCTGATGGCCTGGGGAAGCTCGGGTCCCCGGGTCACCGCCGCACAGGTGCGAATCGGCCCCCGCTTGGGCAGCCAAAGCAACAGGAAGCCGCCGCCGCCCAAATTGCCCGCCTGGGGCAGGGTCACCGCCAGGGCAAAGGACGTCGCGACGGCCGCATCGACGGCATTACCGCCCCGGCGCAGGATCTCAGCACCCACCGCCGCGGCCTGGGCCTCCTGGGCTGCCACGACTCCGGCGGAGGACTCAACAGGATGGAAGCGTTGACTGCGCTCCTGCAAGAGGTTCGCCCCGGCCGCGTTGGGGAAGGCCAGGGCGAGGCAGGCCACAGCCATGGCGAAGGGGGAGTGTCGTCTCATGGCTCCATTGCTCCATAGCCGCCGCCACCGGGGGTCGCCATCTGGAGTTGATCACCGGGCTGCAGCTCCACCAGCGCAGAACCCGGCAAGGGCTCCAGCTGCGCAGAGCCTGCCCGCCGCAAGCTGTTTTGACCGCAGGCCCCAGCGCCGCCACCGGCCAGACCGAAGGGGGGCACCAGGCGACTGCCGCTGAGCAGGGAGGCCGTCAAGGGCTCCAGGGCCGTCAGGGTCCGCACCACGCCATGACCACCGGGCCAGCAGCCGATGCCCCCGCTGCCGGCGCGAATCGCAAACTGCTCAAGCCGCACCGGTAAGCGCTGCTCCAGGATTTCTGGATCCGTCAGGCGGGAGTTGGTCATGTGGCTCTGCACCGCATCGGCACCCGCAAACCCCTCGCCAGCTCCGGTTCCGCCGCACACCGTCTCGTAGTACTGGCAATTGGAATTGCCAAAGCTCAAGTTATTCATCGTGCCCTGGGAGGCAGCCAGCGCCCCCACCGCTGCAAACAGGGCATTGGCCACCGCTTGGGAGGTCTCAACATTCCCCGCCACCACAGCGGCTGGGGGCCGGGGGTTCAATAGACAGCCTTCCGGCACCACCAGTTCCAAGGGATCAAAACAGCCGGCATTCAGGGGAATCGGCTCGCGCACCAGGCAGCGGAAGACATAGAGCACCACAGCCTTGGTGATCGCCAAGGGGGCGTTGAGATTGCCCTCGATCTGAGCAGAGGTCCCGCTGAAATCAATCCGAGCGCGGCGCTGCTGGCGATCCACCGACAGGCGAACGACGATCTCCGGGCCGGCATCCAGCGGAACCCGCGCCTCGCCATCGGACAGTCGACTGAGGACCTGACGCACCGCTGCGGCCGCCTGATCCTGGACGTGCCCCATGTAGGACAGCACCCGCGCTTCACCCACCGCCTCCATCAAGGCCAGCAGGCGCTGAACCCCGAGGTCATTGGCCGCCAGTTGCGCCTGCAAATCCGCCAGCAGCTGATCGGGGTTGCGGGCCGGCCAGGGCCCGTGGGCCAGCCGCTCCCGCCAGGCCTGCTCCAGCAGGCGGCCGCCCCGCACCAGCGGGACGTTGTCGAACAGCAGTCCCTCCTCCGCAATCGAACGACTACTGGATGGCATGGATCCAGGCGTGATCCCTCCCACATCGGCGTGGTGGCCGCGGGAGGCGACGAAGGCCACGGGCTGGTCACCGCCTGAGGGGGAAAACAGCGGCGTGATCAGCGTGAGGTCCGGCAGATGGGTGCCGCCATTGAACGGGTTGTTGGAGACGACCGCATCCCCGGGCTGCAGGGGCTCGAGCTCCCCCTGCTCGACGGCCCGCATCAGGGACAACACGCTCTCCCCCATGGAGCCCAGGTGAACAGGGATGTGCGGCGCATTGGCCACCAGACGTCCCCGCCCGTCAAAGAGGGCACAGGAGAAATCCAGGCGCTCTTTGATGTTCACCGAGACGCTGGTCTGCTGCAGACGGGTGCCCATCTGCTCAGCAATCGCCATGAAGCGATGGCCGAATAACTCCAAATTGACCGGGTCAGGATCAGTGGTCTGGGCCTTGCTGGACTGAAGACCAGCCGCTGCACCGCGGCTCAAGAGCAATTCGCCCCCAGGCAGGCAGCGAGCACGCCAGGACGCGGGCAGCAGGTTGGTGCCTGTGGCCTCACAGATCAAGGCCGGACCCTCAATGCACTGACCCGGGGCGATCTGGGCGCGCTGCCAAAGGGCGGCGGACCTCCAGGCCCCCTCCAAGAAGACCGAGACGCTCCCGGGCCCTTGGGGCTCGGCGGCGACGGCATAGCTGGAGCGGGGGCGAGCCATGGCACCGGGCCAGCTGAACTCCAGGCTGAGGCGATCGACGACGATCTCGGGCCGATCGCCGCTGGGGAGGTAGCCGTAGCGCTGCTGGAACTGGGCGATGAACTGCTGCCGCAGCCGCTCGGGGCCCGGGCAGGGCTGGGGCCAAGGCACCGCTAGGCACTGGTCCCGGCCTGGTAAGCGCAACTGCAGGGTCCGCTGCAGCTGGGGAGACGCGGGGACCGCACGGATCCGTTCAGCGGTGATCGCCTCCAGTGCAGCCAAGCCGCCTGCTGAGAGCGGACGCCCCCAGGACTTTTCCCACACCTGCCCCTCATCCGCCAGGCCAATGCCGTAGGCCGACAGCACCCCAGCGAAGGGATGCAGAAGCACCTGCTGCATCCCAAGCCGCTCCGCCAGGGCACAGGCGTGTTGGCCGCCCGCGCCACCGAAGCAGCAGAGCACGGCTTCCCGCACGTCATGGCCCTGCTGGATCGAGATGCGGCGAATCGCCTCGGCCATCCGCTCCAAGGCCAAGTCCAGAGCCCCCTCGGCCGCCGCCTCGGCGGAGCAGCCCAAGCGCTCGCCAAGGGCGTCGAACTGCGACCGCACAACACTCCCATCCAACGGTTGATCAGCCTTGGGGCCGAACACCGCGGGGAACTGCTCGCTCTGCAGCCGCCCGAGCAACAGATTGGCGTCGGTGATGGTCAGGGGCCCACCGCGGCGATAGCAAGCCGGACCGGGATCCGCCCCCGCCGACTCGGGACCGACCCGCAGGCGCACACCATCGAACTGGAGGCGCGATCCACCGCCGGCGGCCACGGTGTGAATCGCCAGCATCGGCGCCTGAATCGACAGCCCCTCGAGCTCCACCTGCTCCAAGCGGGGCCAGGGCCCATCGCAGTAGCAAACGTCCGTCGACGTCCCGCCCATGTCAAAACCGACGATGCGGCCAAAGCCCGCCTCCGCCGCCGTGCGCACCGCACCGACGAGCCCCCCGGCCGGCCCCGACAGGATCGTGTCCTTGGCGCGCAGCGCTGCTGGGGCAGCCAAGACACCACTGGACTGCATCACCCGCAGCGGCACATGGCGGCCCAGGGCCTCTTGCACCTGCTGCAGATAGCCCTGCAGCACCGGACCCACGGACGCCTCCAGCACCGTGGTCTGCCCCCGCGGCACCAGGCGCGGCAGGGGACTGACCTGATGGGAGAGCGCGATCTGATCAAAGCTGAATGGCTCCAACCAAGAGCCAAGCTGCTGCTCATGGCTCCGATTGGTGGTGCTATGCAGCAAGGCAACAGCAACACTGCTGTAGCCATCCTCCTTCGCCGCCTGAACGGCAGCCCGCAGTTCCTCATCCAACAGCAGGGGCTCAAGCTCCTGGCCATCGGCCGCCAGGCGGCCCTGAACCTCAATCACCCGGCCCTGCAACGGCTGCGGACGGCGAATGGCCAAGGCGAAGAGATCAGGCCGGTGTTGATCTCCAATCGTCAGCAGATCAGCGAAGCCCTGGTTGATCAGCAACAGGGTGCGCGCACCGCCGCGCTCCAAAAAGGCATTCGTGGCCACCGTGGTCCCCAGGCGAACCTCTGCCACGAGCCCCGGGGGAATGACGTGCTGCTCCGTCCCCAGTCCCAGGCACTGACGAATCACCCGAACCGCCGGATCCCCCGGATGGTCGGGTTGCTCCGAGAGCACCTTGAAGACCTCCAGCTCCCCATCCGGCCTGCTGGCCACCACATCGGTGAAGGTGCCGCCCCGATCGATCCAAAAACGCCAGCCTGAGCGGGTCATGGGCTGACAGAAACGCTGCCTCTAGCGGTAGTTCTGGAACTGCAGGGGCACTTCGACGTCCTGGTCCTTCAGCAGCTGAATCACCGCCTGAAGGTCATCTTTGCTTTTGCCGGTTACCCGCAGGGCATCACCCTGAATGGCGACCGTGACTTTCTTGAGCTCGTCGCGAATGGTTTTGCTGAGCTTTTTTGCCAGCTCCTGACTGAGGCCTTTGCGCAATTTGACCACCTGCTTGACCTTGTTGCCGCCGACGGGCTCAGGGGTTTGGAAGTCGAAGATCTTGAGCGAGAGGTTGCGCTTGGTCGCCTTCTGACGCAGCACATCCTCAACCGCCTGCAGCGTCATATCGCTTGCGGTCGTGATCGTCAGGCTGGTCTCCTCCAGGTCGACTTCGGTGCCCGAATCCTTGAGGTCGTAGCGGGTCGAGACGTCGCGGCGCACCTGGTCCAGGGTGTTCACCAATTCCTGCCAATCGAAATCGGAGACGACGTCGAAGGAGTAGCTGGAGGCCATGCGGTCGCGCGGGGTGAACCGGGCTCAGCCTAGAAAAGGAGGCAACCCAAGCCCGTTGGCCCCGATGCATCCCGCCTTTGCCTGGTCGCTGTTCCTCAGCGCCGGTGTTGTGGTCTCCAGCCTGGTGCCCCTCGGCGCGGCCCGCTCCAAGGCCGACTTCCAACTGAGCGACCGGGCCGCCCCCCGGGCCATGGCCGAGCGGCTGCCGGATTGGGGCAAGCGGGCCAACTGGGCCCACCTCAACAGCTTTGAGGCCTTCACCCTCTATGCCCCGGCCGCGCTGATTTGCCTGATGACCGGCGTCAGCTCACCGGTGGCCATCGCCGCCGCTTGGATCTATCCGGCCCTGCGGCTGGGCTACATCGCTGCCTACGTCGCCAACCTTCCGCCCGTTCGCTCCCTCTGCTGGGCCGGTGCCATGACCTGCGCCGGTCTTCTCTATTGGGAGGGACTGCAGGCCGTCATTGCCGCGGCCAACTGAGCAAAAGGGTCAGTCGAAGAACATCAGGCTGACCACCTTTCCCATGTCTTCTGCGGTTCGGCAGCTCGCCAGCAGGGTCTCGCTGTCATGGAAGGCAAAGCAAATCAGCTGATCGCAGCGGCGAATGATCTCCTGGTTGCAGAGGCTGCTGGCCATCGGCAACGGCAGTTCGTCGTTCTCCGGTTTCTCGACCAGGTGCAGAACCCGATCGAGCTGCTCGCGGGATTCCCGGGGTTGTCTATCGAGGCTTTGCGGCAGCAGCACCGTCAACCGTGACGGGTCGATTTCCAGGACACCGCGAATCACAGCGGCATTCACGCCCTGGGAGCCCGAAGTAATCAAGCTGTGCCCCTCCTGGGCCAGGGAGCGGGCCACCAACTCCACCAGGTGGACCGAAACCACCGGCACATGGCGGCTGCCGAGAATGGCAATGCGACGCTTACTCCGGTCCTGGAGCATCGCCAGCTCTTGAGCCAGGGTGTCAATCCGGTCGAGGGCCGGCAAATCAAGAGACCGGGTCAACGCATAGCACCAGCTGACGTTTCGAAACTAGCAGTGATTACGCAGGGACTGGCAGCCGTAGGCGACTGAAAAGCCGCTCAAAATCGCAATGCTCTTCCACAAGGCGGAAGGCATAGGTGGCCTTCACCGATTCATGCAGCCGGACCTGACCGAAGGCGTTTTCGATCACCCCAACGGTCGTCAAGGTGTCGTGGTCGACCTTGAGCAAGGGAACCTCAAGTTCCTCAGCCCTGGAGATCAACTGGGGCAACGGTTCACCCGCACCCGTGAGGATCAAGCACTGGGTCGAGGCCTCCAGCGCAGCCAATTGAATATCGGTACGGTCCGCACCCGTGACCACAGCCATGTTGCGGCGGCGGCGGAAGAACTCCATGGCGGAGTTCACGTTCATCGCACCAATGGACAGGGTCTCGACCAGAAGATCGTGCCGCTCAGGGCAACACAGGGTCCGGGCATCGAGGCGGCGAGCCAATTCCTCGACGGTGACGCTGCGCAGCAGCGGTGAGCGGGGCATCACCCCCAGCACCGGCAGGCCAAGCCGCTCGAGGGCGGGGACCACATCAGCGCGTAGGGCCGTCACCTGGGCGGGGGGCACTCCATTGAGCACCACCCCAGCCAGCAGCTGACCCAGTTGATCGCGCGCGGCGAGCAGGGGCTCAACGCTGCTGCTGTCGTCCCAGGCATGGACGAGCAGCACTGGCGCCTGCAAGCCCTGGGCCACCTGGGCCAGGCTCAGTCCATAGAGACGGCCATCGTTGAGGCTGCCTGAGGCCTCCATCAAGGTCAGCCCCTCGCTCGAGGACTGCAGTTGCTGCTGCAGCCGCTGGAATCCAGCCCCTGGCTGGAGGTTGCCATCCAGCAGACGCGCCCGAGCTGCTTCGGCGTCCTTGAGATGAACCGAAGGGACCAGCTGGTCATCCTTGAGTCCCAGGATCTGGCCGACGAAGCGCACGTCATCGTCGATCAGCGGGTCGGAACCCTCAGCGCTATCGGCCAGGGGTTTGCCCAGCCGAACGCTCACTCCACGCTGCAGCAGCTGGCGGGCCAAGCCCAGCACCACCGCCGATTTGCCACTGAAGGGCGCACAGGAACCGATCAGCAGGGCGGGGGAACAAGCGTGATTCGCCGCGTTGCCCTGGCCCATGTCAACCCAGTTGTTCAATCGAATCTAAGGGGTGCCGGGGGGCGGATCGAGTCCAAGCAACAACCATTGCCAGAAGCTCTCAGGCAGATCCATCGAACCGTCCTGCTCCCTGCAATCCATCAGCCAGAGCACCAGCTGAGAGGTGGCCACCGAACAGGCGTAGTTCGCCCCAGGCAGTGCCGGTGACGGACGGGTCGGATCCGCCTCCACCACCAACTCCAACTGCGCCGGCTCCGAAGGGGCCACCCCCGCCCGCCAACGCAGCTCAAAGGGCCGCTGCCCAGCGGGCTTGAGCTGACGCACCCCAGAGCAGGAGCCACAGGCCAAGGTCTCCAGAGCACGCTCCAATTCCGCCGGGCGCGCGCTCCCCTGGCAATAGGGAGCGAACAAGGCCACCAGCCCCGCCGACATGCCAAGCACCGTCCTCTGCACCGAGGATGGCGCAAGCTGAGGCCATCGCCCACCGCTGCATGGGACTGCCGCGCTTTCAAGGACGCACCGTTGCCCTCACTGGAGCCAGCGGCAGCCTGGGCCAAGCCCTGTTGCAGCAGCTCGACGCGGAGGGAGCGCAGCTGATCGCCCTGACCAGCAGCGATCGACCGCTACGCATTGAACGCGCCAATGGGGACCCCGTCCCCCTCGAACAGGTGCGCTGGAGCGTGGGCCAGGAGCAGGCCCTGAGCGACGTGCTGGCGCGGGCCGACATCTTGGTGATCAACCATGGTGTGAACTGCCATGGCGAGCGCAGCCCCGAAGCGGTCGTGCGATCGCTCGAGGTCAATGCCCTCAGCAGCTGGAGGTTGCTCGAGCTCTACGCCCAGCAGGACGACGGCACGCAAAAACGGGAGGTCTGGATCAACACCTCCGAGGCCGAGATCCAAGCGGCGGTCAGCCCGCTCTACGAGATCAGCAAACGGCTGCAGGGCCAACTGCTGAGCCTGCGGAGCCTGGACCTGGCCACGGCGACCTTCCGAATCCGCCGGCTGGTCCTCGGCCCATTTCGCTCCGCCCTCAATCCCATCGGGCTGATGTCTGCTGCGTTTGTCGCCCGGGAAATCCTGCGGCAGACCCACTGGGGATTGGGGTTGGTGATCGTCACACCAAACCCTTTGACTTATCTATTGATGCCCCTTGCGACCCTCAGTCGCTGGGCCTACTTCCGGCTGGTCAGCAGCCGGCCCTAGAAGTCGCGGTCGGTCAGGATCTCGCAGCCGTCGCTGGTCACCGCGATGGTGTGCTCCCACTGGGCCGAGAGGCTGCCGTCAACGGTCACCACGGTCCAGCGGTCCTTCAGGGTGCGGCAAACCTTGCTGCCTGCATTCAGGATCGGCTCCACCGCGAGGGTCATGCCCGGGCGCAGCTTCATGTTCGGCAGCTCCCGGGTGCGGTAGTTGAAGACCGAGGGCTCCTCATGCAGGTTGCGGCCCACGCCATGGCCGGTGTAGTCCTCCACAACCGCAAAACCATTGGCCTCGACGTGGTCCTGAACCGCACCGGCCAGATCCAGCAGGGTGCTGCCCGCCTTGACCGTCGCCAGGCCCTTCATCAGTGATTCCTGGGCCACCCGTGCCAGGTCCTGGGCCTCCTGGGAAGCACCCTCACCGACCAACAGGCTGATGCAGCTGTCGCCGTGGTAGCCGTCGAAGTAGGCACCGGTGTCGACCTTAACCAGGTCACCGGCCTTAATCACCCGCTTGTTGCTGGGGATGCCGTGGACCACCTCGTTGTTGATCGAGGCGCAAATGCTGGCGGGAAAGCCGTGGTAGCCCTTGAAGCTGGGCGTCGCACCCATCTCGCGAATGCGCTTCTCCGCGTGGGCGTCCAAATCCCCTGTGGTCATGCCCGGTTGGGCCAACTCCATGATCTCCCGCAGGACCGTGGCCACGATCCGGCTGGCCTGGCGCATCGTCTCGATCTCACGCGCGCTCTTGACCTCGACACCGCGGCGACTTTTCTGAATCCGGGGGCCGGTCTGGGTCACCGCCGACTGGGGCACCTGACCTTGTTCTTTCTGGGTGGCGGCCAGCAAATCAGCAAAGAGGTTCATCGCGCCAGTGCAGGCCTGCTCTCTGCAAGTTAGAACCTGAGCCCTGGACTGTGCCGCATGCAAGCAACCCTGGCCTGGATGCGGCGCCTCCATGCCGCCATCGCTCCGCTGGTGGTGCTGCCGCTGCTGCTGACCGTCTGCAGCGGAATGGCCTATCGGCTTCTGAAGGATTGGGGCGGCTTCGGCCGGGACCAGGTGCACTGGCTGATGGTCCTGCACGAAGGGGAATGGCTGGGCACCACCGCGGAGCCGATTTACGTGCTGCTCAACGGGCTCGGTCTGCTATGGATGCTGGTCACAGGCACCACCCTGGCAATCCGCCGGCTGTGGCGTCTGCGCCCCCGGAATTCGGGGGCACCTTGAGCCAGTACACTGGTTGTTTGGCCAGGCGTTTTAACGGAGCTGGGATGGCAGCGGATTCCAAGGACATGACCGACGAGATCAAGAACGAAGAGACCCAGGAAGCCGCCGGCACCGAGGCTGCAACTGACTCCGCCGTAGCTGTGGCCGAAAAGCCTGCTGCTGCAAAAGCCACTGTGGGCAAGCTCAGCGCCCACGCCCTGATGCAGGCCTTTGAGGCCGAGCAGATCGCCAAGAACCCCAAGGAGCTCCCCGACATCTACGTCGGCGACACCGTCCGGATCGGCGTGCGCATCACCGAGGGCAACAAGGAGCGCATCCAGCCCTTCGAAGGCGTGATCATTGCCAAGCGCCACGGCGGCCTCAACGAGACCATCACCGTTCGCCGCATCTTCCAGGGCGTCGGCGTGGAGCGCGTCTTCATGATCCACAGCCCCCAAGTGGCTTCCATCAAGGTGGAGCGCCGCGGTAAGGTGCGTCGGGCGAAGCTCTTCTATCTGCGCGACCGGGTGGGCAAAGCCACTCGCGTCAAGCAGCGCTTCGATCGCTGAGGCTCACCGCCTCCAGCACATCGGCCACTTCTCCCAGGAGTGGCCACTGAAGACCTCTGCTCAGCAGAAGTCTTTGAAGAGGGGACATCGGCCCTGCGCCGTTAGTTCAGTTGGTAGAACGCAGGTCTCCAAAACCTGATGTCGGGGGTTCAAGTCCTCCACGGCGCGTTCGATGTCCCCTACCTGCAGTCTCTCGTTTCCGGACATGGAGTTGGATCTACAGCCCGGTGATGTGGTCAAGGTTCTGGAATCCGCCGCCCTCGGCTGGGTTCGTGCCCGGGTGATCCGCGTCAAATCCGGCGGTCGTGTCGTCGTCCAGAGCGACCAAGGCCGTGAGTTCACCGCCCGTGGCAATCAGGTCCGCCTGATCGAACCCGCCGGCTTCCGCCCCTGATCGTCTGAGCTCCGCTCATCACCATCTCAAGCCCGCCCTTGGCGGGTTTTTTTGTGCCCAAAACCAGGGCCAGTTCACAAGGTTTGCCGGCTCAGGCCCTGAGTGTGTTGACGGAGGGCAGGGCGACAACGGATACTTTTGAGGTCGCAAACGCGACACGGCTGGGGCCTTGAAATCCCAGACGGAGAGAGCTCTTAGAGCGCTCAAGGGACTGTAGTTCAACCGGTTAGAGCACCGCCCTGTCACGGCGGAAGTTGCGGGTTCGAATCCCGTCAGTCCCGTTTCCACCTTGAGGTCAACGCCAGTGACTGGAACTGGAGCGGCGGTCCGTGTGCGTCTCGCCCCCAGCCCGACTGGAACGCTTCATATCGGTACCGCTCGCACGGCGGTCTTCAACTGGCTCTTCGCCCGTCACCTCGGTGGGGAGTTCCTGCTGCGGATCGAAGACACCGACAAGGAGCGCAGCAAGCCGGAATACACCGCCAACATCCTTGAAGGGCTGAAGTGGCTGGGGATCAACTGGGACGCGGAGCCCGTGATCCAAAGCGAGCGAATCGAGGCCCATCGCGCCGCCATTCAGCAGCTCCTGGACTCCGGCAAGGCCTATCGCTGCTATGCCAGCGAAGCAGAGCTCACTGAAATGCGGGAGCAGCAGGCGGCCGCCAACCGCGCCCCCCGCTACGACAACCGCCACCGCGACCTCAGCCCAGAGCAGGAGCAGGCCTACATCGCCGAGGGCCGCGAGGCCACCATCCGCTTTCGCATTGATGACGAGGCCGTCATCACCTGGAACGACCTGGTCCGCGGCGCCATGCGCTGGTCCGGTAGCGACCTGGGCGGCGACATGGTCATTGCCCGTCGCGCTCCGGCCGATCAAATCGGCGACCCCCTCTACAACCTGGTGGTGGTCGTGGATGACGCCGCCATGGCCATCAGCCATGTCATCCGCGGCGAGGACCACATCGCCAACACCGCCAAGCAGCTGCTGCTCTACGCAGCCCTCGGTGCACCCGTCCCCGAATTTGCCCACACCCCTCTGATCCTGAACAAGGAAGGGAAGAAGCTCTCCAAGCGCGACGGCGTCACCTCGGTCAATGACTTCCGCGAGCAGGGTTACACCGCTGAGGCCCTGGCGAACTACATGACCCTGCTGGGCTGGTCGCCACCGGAGGGCATGGAAGAGCGGTTCAGCCTGAGCGACGCGGCCCAGGTCTTTGGCTTTGATCGGGTCAACAAAGCTGGAGCCCGCTTCGACTGGGACAAGCTCAACTGGCTCAATAGCCAGGTGCTCCATGAGCGCAGCCCCGAGCAACTTCTCGCTGAACTCGAGCCCCAATGGAAGGCCCTGGGCTGGAGCCACAGCGACGCCAGCTGGCTCCAGGAACTCTGCTCCCTGCTCGGTCCCTCGTTGGTCACCCTCAAGGACGGCATCGAGCAGGCCCGTCCCTTCTTTGAGCGCCCCGAACTCAGCGAGGCCGCCCTCAAGCAACTCGAGCTTGACGGTGCCCGCTCCGCCCTTAAGGCCCTGCTCGAGCATCTGCCCGAGGGCGCTTTGACAGCCGAGGCCGCCCAAGAACTGCTGGGCAAGGCCGTGGCCGATGCCGGCGTCAAGAAAGGCGTCCTGATGAAGACCCTGCGGGCCGCCCTACTCGGCAGCCTTCAAGGTCCCGACCTGCTCACCACCTGGTTGCTGCTCCAGCCCAGTGGCGAGGCCAGGGCTCGCATCGAGCGCAGCCTCTAGGTCGCTCTCCACGAGCCCCAAGCGCCGTGCCAGCAGGGGAGCGGACAGCCCCTGCACCGCCACGGTGATCAAGATCGTCAGGAACACCAGGCCCTTCAGAGCACCGCCGCCACTCACCCCGGCGGCGCTCAATTTCAGGGCAAACAAGCTGGCCACGGCCGCCGTCACGATTCCCCGCGGCGCCACCCAGCTGAGCATCAACTTGTCGCCCCAACTCAGGCCGGGCAGGCCCACCGAACCGGCCTGAACCACTAGCCAGCGATACAGCATCAAGGCGGCCACACAGCTGACACCACCCCAGCCCAGGGGCGAGAGCTCAGCCCAGGAGAGATCCGCGGCCAAGAGAGGAAAGAGCACCGTGATCGCCAGCTGGGCCAGGTGGGCAATCAGGGCATCGAGGTTGCTCGCTTCGTCCTTGAGCCGCAGGCCGACGACGATCCCCGCCGACACTGCCGCCGGAAGCCCCGCCTCCGGCAAGAGCACCTGGGTGCCACTCACCAACAGGAACAGCACCCCCAAGCTCAGTTGCAACCGGAGGCCCTCAGCCTCACTCGGCAGGCGCTGCAGCACCAGGACCAGAAGCCAGCCGCAACAACCACCCATCAACACCCCACCGCCGAGGCGCAGCAGCAACAGCGGCAGGACCTGATCCCACTGGGACAAATCACCCAGGGCCAACTGCAGCAGCAGCAGGGCCAGCACGGCCCCCACCGGCTCCAGGATCAGGCCTTCAGCCTCGAGCACCGCCGAAAGGCGCGGCACCAGACGCATCTGCTGCACCAAGGGCGTGATCACCGTGGGCCCTGTCCCCAGGGCGATGGCCCCAAACACCCAGGCCAAGGGCCAGGACAACCCCGCCAGCTCATGGGCCAGCAGGGCTCCGCCCACCAGCCCGAGCAGACCACGGGTAAGCACCAACTGCAGCACCGTGCGCTGCAGGTCGCGGCCAGCCAGACGCAAATTCAGGCCACCGTCAAAGAGCACCAAGCTCACCAGCAAGCCCACCAAGGACTCCAGCCCTCCCCCCAGGCGCTCGGGCTGCACCCAATCCAGTCCGGCATCACCGATCAGCAGCCCCGACGCCAGCAGCAGCACCACCGAAGGCCAGCCACTCAGGCGTGCGATCAGCTGGGCCAGGGCACCGGCAAAAAACGAAAAGCCCCAGATCAGCTCAGAAGTCATCGTCATCGAGGGCACCGAAGACCGGCTCCACTCGGATCCCCTTCACGGCGCTGGGGCGCACCACCAGGTACTCATCGGGCAACTCCGTGATCGGGACGTTGATGAAGGCATCGGCCGGGCCGGCGTTCAGGACCGTGCCGTACCACTGCTGGAACGCATCGAGGCTGGGGAAGTGCACCACCTGCTCATGCCCCCCGGAGAGCAGCAGATGGATCGCATAGCGGCTGGGGGTGCGGGTCATCGAGGCGCTCAACCAGGCCGAAGCTCTTCCCCAGAATGGGTCAAACGCAGCGGCTGCGCAGCCTTGGCGGCATAGAGCGGATGCCGGGGCTGGCCGCTGGCGGTCAGCCCGAGGGCCAGCAGCGGCACACCCTGCTGCCGCAAGAGGCGCAACACCGCTTGGTCGCGATCCCTCCAGCGGCCGCCGTTGCCCC